>JAXHVO010000079.1 GCA_034189135.1 Thermodesulfobacteriota bacterium
GAAAGCCTTTCAGAATTTGGGTTTTTGGTTTCGTCACCATCTGTATACCCTTATTCTAAAGGCTTTTCCAGCTTTTTTAGATGGTTATTACTACTTTTTTTCGCTCAATTGGGGTATAACACTTTTTCAATGGCCTGAAATTTTTTCATAAATTTGCGGTCAATGTAGTCTTTAATCTTAAAGGCAATTTTTCCCTCAAACACCAGCCATTTTTTCTTCAATACGCCGAGTCCTCCGCCCACATTGAAAATCAAAAGATATTCAGGGCCGGGGTCAAATGCTTCAAGGGCATCACCTTTAAGGGATGCCATCAGGTTGTGCAGCAGGACAGGGTTTTCACGAACCGCATACACCCCAACCTTATCCAGAGGCTGATCCTTAAAATAGATACAATCCCCGCCTCCAAATATTTCAGGATATTTTACAGACTGCAAGTATTTATTTACCAGAAGTCCCTTGTCCGCACCCACAGGCAAGCCGGATTCCTCAAAGATGGTGGATGGCCTGACTCCCAGGGCCATGAACGTAAAATCGGTGGAAAAGATTTCATCCGATTCAAGGCGGATTTCGTCCGATTTGATTTCCGTTACGTAGCCGTTTTCAAAGATTTGAATGCCCCGGCGGTGAAGGGATGAAAAGACTTTTGCTCTGACTCTTTGGGGAAATCTTGCCATAAATTTTTTACCGGCAAAAATCCGGATATCAGGCATATGTTTGTTCACCTTTTTTGCCAGCTGCCACACATTTCCGGCCACCTCGGCAGATGAAGGCCCGCCCCCAACAGTGCTGACCCTGATCTTTTTTTGTGAAAACAGGATCTCCAACTTCTCAGCTGCCTCCATGAGTTTCTCAATCGGTTTGACCGGGTAGATATTATCACTGTGTTGAGGAACTTTCTGCATGGGAACATAGCTGCCAGCGTTAACGGAGAGCACGTCATAGGAAAACGGTTGCCCTGTTTGGGTAAAAATCTCTTTTTTACCAGGATCAATTCTGTCAACTTTATCTTTTATAAAAATGCCGCCTTGCTTTTGTACCACATCCCTGGTGGCAAACCGGATATCGTCCGGACTGTATGTTCCCCCCAGCATCCCGGGGCCCATGCCGGAATAGTAGTGATAAAAAGAAGGGCCGATGACGGTCACCTTAAACCCCTCTTCAGTAAACCTGTCGATATTTTCCAGGGTCATCATGTGGGCATGGCCACCCCCGATGAGTACCAGTTGTTTTCTCACTTTACCCACTCCTGTTAAAGACTGTCCAAAAGCTTACCCAGGCTGGTAAGATGTTCCTTTTCCTCATTGGCAATTTTATTGATGATATCCTTTGATTGCGAATTTTCTATTTTTGAGGAGACCCGTTGATAAAGATCCAGGGCCTGGGCTTCTATTGACATGGCCAGAGAAACCACTTCCGTAGCGGAATTCAGGTCCGGGTGGAATAGATCAAGATATTCCCCGGTGGACAGGCCGCCTTCCGATGCCTTTGTTTCGATCATTTTTTCAAAAGTATCTTTGCTCAATTCTTCAGTGCTGTTAGCATTATAGGCCCGGTAAATAAAATCCTGATGTTTTACCTCAATCTCGGATAATCCGGCAAACAGCTCCTTGACTTTTTTATGTTTCGCTTGTTGTTCCATGGTGACATAAAATTCGTGTAATCCCTGTTCGAGCGAATAGGCGACTTTTAGCACATCCAATGGCTTCTCTTTTCCTATGAAAAGATCGATTCCAAGATCTTCGGGTCCGATGGCTGTTTTGGCGTGCCAGGCCTTTATTCCGCCTGAGACATTAAACACTTTTTTAAACCCCTTTCCCGCAAGCATTTGCGCAGCAACACGGCTGCGCCCACCAACGGCTCAATACACCAGGGTGGGTTTTTCAGGATCAAGCTCCTCAAGCCTGTCGGAAAGTTGGGGCAAAGGAATCAGGGTGGCACCTGGAATATGGTTTGCCTGGTATTCGGCGGGCTGTCTGACATCCAGTATGGTGATTTCTTCTCCCGGGTGCTGAGAAATATATGCCTCGGTTTCTTTAAAATTCAAAGATTTGGCCGGTGTAAAAAACTGCATCCATTTCATACCCTGTTCTCCTTTTTGGCTTCATACATCAGTTAAAAAAAAATCCTTATCTTAACCCGACAACGCAACTTATCATCTTTATTTAGCAACCGCTTCTTTTTGTGTCATGCGGTATTGTTACGGGTTACGAGTTGCGGGATACGGGTTTTAAAAAGGATTATTTCCTATTAACAACTCGCAACACGCAACTCGTAACTTGGAACACTTACGCTATAGGCAAACAAACAAGTTAAAAAAGACGTATTATGGATATCGATAAATGTCGTTGTAGGATTAACTATATTCCAAATTTACCAGAGTTCTGCCTTTGAGCTTTCCGTTTAATATGCGCTCAATTTTATCATTTAACTGGTCCAGAGAAATTTCATCATAGATGCTTTTAAGCATGTCGAATTTCCAGTCGGTGGCCAATTTTTCCCAGACCTTTGATCTGAACTTCATTGGACAATGCTGTGAGTCTATGCCGAGGAGAGAAACCCCCCTTAATATGAACGGAAACACGTTAATGGGCAGATCCGGGGATGCCACATTTCCGCAGCAGGTCACCACCCCATCCGGTTTGGTTGATTTGATGGCTGTGGCCAGAATATCTCCTCCCACCGTATCGATGACGCCTGCCCATTGGGCTTTTAAAATGGGCGGTTTCGTGTTTTCCAGATAAGTGTTTCTGGCAATGATGTTTTTAACACCCAGCTTATTCAGCAAGGTCGTATCTGTTTTTCCGGAGACAGCGGTTACAGCATATCCAAGGTGGGACAAGATTCCTGCCGCCAGGCTTCCCACTCCGCCGGTGGCTCCGGTGACAAGAATGTCGCCATGTTCGGGCCCGATGGTGTGAGTCAGTTTAAAAATGGACATGCCGGCAGTCAATCCGGCGGTTCCGAATATCATGCTCTGTTTCAGCGAGAGCCCTTCCGGCAGTTTGACCACCCAGTCTCCCGGCACTCGAATATATTGTCCAAAGCCACCTGCCGTGTTCATGCCAAGATCGTAACTTGTCACAATGACCTTTTCTCCTTTTTTAATGGTGTGGACACGGCTTTGTTCAACAATTCCGGCTGCATCAATCCCCGGTATATGCGGGTATTGCTTGGTGACTCCCCGGTTTCCGGAGGCCGACAGGGCATCTTTATAATTTAAGGAAGAATAGTTCACCCGAATGAGAACATCTCCTTCCGGCAGATGATTAATGTTGACGTCTTTGACCTGCCGAATAAATTTATTTTTCTCCGGTTCTTCAACTATCAATGCTTTGTAGGTGAAATGATCCATGCGCGTCATCCTTTCATTTTATCCATGAGGTGAATACAAATTTTCCGCTGCAGGGCTCTCCAGAATAACGGCACCCTGCCTGCCAACCTGCGCCATGCCATTGACACAAATTAAGACTTTTACTGGGGAACCGGTGAGCAGTCATCCAAACTGAAGCTGAAAAATGTCAAGGATCCGGTCAACACTGTCCCGATGATAAGAATTTTCCTTTATAATAAGGGAAAATTTAAAATGGTGCACGAAAAAGACCGAAGCTCAATGATGACCGGGAATTCAACGGCAATTTTCAATATCTTATAGGCAAGTAAAATCAAGATACCGTATAATCGATTTATTGTCAAGACGCTATATTGCTGTAAATTGGCTAAAATCTTGTAATTTCAGCCAAAATTTCCACTTTAGCCCCTTGCTATTTCTCTTCGGATAGTGTAAAATAAATCGGATTGGAAAAGTTTTCCCCAACTCCTTTAACCGGGATGCCATTTATCTCCTTAGGCGGCACTGGATATTCCAGCATGATTTGATAACGATATGCTGAAATTTACCAATGGTTTTTGTTATGAGCAAAAGAAAAAGCCTATTTTCTATTGTACTTTTATCACTCATGATTTCTCAACTGGCTTGGCTTGGGGGCTGTGATCAAAAAAAAGAGCCCATCAAAATAGGCCTTTCGATTAACCTGAGCGGTCGGGGCGGTACTGCAGGAGAGTATATCCGTGATGGCGCTATGCTTGCTGTATCAGAGATTAACCAGAAGGGAGGGATACACGGACGCCCCATCTCTCTGTTAATAAAGGATGATAAGAACACGGAGGAAGGGATTATTCAGGCGGATGAGGAATTGATTGCAGAGGGGGTTCCGGTTATTATTGGGCATACTTACTCTGAGACTACTCTAAAGGCATATCCCTACGTGACCTCGCGCAATACAATCTTATTTACCGCATTCACCGCTACAACCCGGTTGACCGCAAAGGACGACCTTTTTTTTCGGACCTCTGTAGATAACAGCGCTTATGGCAGGGCCCTAAACACGTTGCTTACCAAAAGACAGATACAGACGGTTTCCTTTCTTCTGGATATGTCGAATTCCAGTTTCGTGTTGGACTATGTGGAACAAACCCGGAAATATTATTCCGGCCATGTTGCGGTGGTTCAGTTCAATTCCCGGGAAAAAACGGACTGGGATAGCATTATCCCTGACCTGATGGATGCAAAACCGGATGCCATTATGCTGCTCACGGAGGTGACCATGACCGGAGTTGCCGCACAAAAGCTCAGAGCCAAAGGGTTTGAAGGGGATTTTATTGCCAGTTTGTGGGCTCAGACCCCTGATCTAATGCGTTATGGCGGCAGGGATGTGGAAGATTTAACGATCATTACTTTTATCAGCCCCCAATATCAGAACCCTCAATATGTGGATTTTGCCAAAGGGATTAAAGAAAAATTTAACAAGTCAGTTACTGCCCGCACCGTGCGAGCCTATGAAGCTGTACACATCATTTCACAAGCCTTAAAACAGTGTGAGGAGATGAGCGCCCCGGAACTGAAAAAAGCCCTTCTTAACATATCAAAATTCGATAGTGTAATGGGGCCGTTACGGTTTGATGCCTTCGGTGATGTGATCCGGCCTGTCTTTGAAATCAGAATAAAGAACGGTAAATTTCATAATGAAGGGCAGATAAAATGAGCCTTTCATTACGCTCACGAATTAGACGCATCGTTATTATCACCGGTATCTTTTTCTATCTCCTCGCCTCCCTGATAATCGCCGCATTACATATAAGGGAAAAAAAGAGAGACTATGCCTCAGCGATGATCACCACCGTTAAAACATGTGAGGCGATTATCATAGACTATATTAGCCAGTATGATGAATACATCCAACATGTGATAGCAGAAACACCTGATGATGAAGAGTCTGCGGTCATCAATCATTTTCAGCAAAACCTCCGTTTTCTGAATCGGCAGGATTTGTATTATATTCTGGATCAGCATAACCGACTGATCTATATTCAGGATCCTTATGAGCCATTTCAAGGGCTTGATCTTTCTCACCTTGAACATATCGCAGGCAAAAAGGCTATGCCCAAGGTATATCAATCCCTGTTCAGTCAGCGGCCGGTAGTGGCTTTTCTTTATCCGATCTCCGGAAACAGGCTGTTGGTATTGGAAAAGGATCTTAAAGGCATCATTCCCCTGGCCAAGCATTTCAATCAGGGAGAAATTTTTAAAGGAGGATATCTGTTTATCCTCTCTGCCAACGGCACCGTTGTTTATCACCCGGACAGTCATCTCGCCGACAGCCGGCATAATTTTGGTTTTGAACTTACCGATTGGAGCGATTCAGATGCAAGAGGGCTTCAAACCTTCATTTATAATAACAAAAAGTATTTGTGCTACAAGGCCGGACTTGAAAAACCCGTCGGCTGGATGCTCTATTTCGTCGTCCCCTCTGCCACCCTTTTCAGGGCCATTATCTTTCATGTGGTTCAAATGTTTTTAATTTTTGCAGCGGTTTTTTCTTTTCTTATATTTTTTCTTCAGCTCATAATAAACAAAAAACTATCAGAACCGGTAAGCGAGATCGTGTCCAGTATATCGACTCGCAATCTGAATGGCACCGACGAGCCGATACCTCAAAGCAAGGCCTCAGGTACGATCGAATTAACAAACATTATTGATGCCATTAATAATATGACCGACGAGCTGGATCGATCAAATGCAATCCTGAAAGCGAGCGAGCAGAAGCACCGCATACTTGTTGAAACCATGACCGATGGGGTATTTATTTTAGATACAGATGGTAAGATTGTCTTTCTGAACCCTGAATTTGAACATGTTACCGGATACGGCGCCCAGGAATTTATTGGGCGGCCTTTCACTGAAATACTTGCTCCTGAACATATCGAATCAACCCTTGACCGATTCAAACGAGGTCTTTCGGGCGATACGATTCCCGTTTATGAAGTAGAGCTTAAGCATAAGGATGGGAAGACGGTTCCTGTGGAATTAAAAGTGACATCAATGTTTGACGACAATGGGGAAATTATTGGCAGAATAGGTGTCGCTCGTGATGTCTCTGAACGCAAACACTCAGAAAAGGTGATCAGAGAAAATGAACGCTTTCTTCGAAGCGTATTTGACGGTATTCAGGATGGGATAAATGTGTTAGATCGGGACATGAATATTGTTAAAGTGAACGCATGGATGGAGAAGACGTACGCTGACCAAATGCCGCTGGTAGGGAAAAAATGCTATGAGGTTTACCAGAAAAAGCAGTCCCCTTGTCCATGGTGTCCTTCTCTTCCGGCCATTGAAACGGGTGAAGTCTATTCCGAGATCGCGCCCTATTCGTTTGCTGTCGATCCAAAGGTGTGGTTCGATATTTCCGCCTATCCTCTTAAAAATGCTAACGGTTCGGTAATCGGCATCATCGAACACATAAAAGATGTATCGGATCGCAAGCGTGCCCAGGATGCGTTGCGTCGATCAGAGCTGGAGCTGAACATCAGAAACCGGATCGCCCATGTCTTTCTCACCGTACCCGACGATGAAATGTACGCAAAGGTGTTAGACGTTGTTCTTGAGGCCATGGAAAGCAAGTTCGGTATTTTCGGCTATATTGACGAGCAAGGCTCTTTGGTCTGTCCTTCCATGACCAGAGAGATATGGGATCAGTGCCAGGTTCCCGATAAGGACATCCAATTTCCCCCCGACCAATGGGGTGGTCTATGGGGCAGAGCCATGGTTGATAAGAAGTCGTTATATTCCAATCAGTCGCTCAACGTGCCGCAAGGACACATACCGATAGCCAGGGCTTTAGATGTACCGATTATCCATCAAGATGAACTCATTGGTAATTTTTTGGTCGGTAACAAGAAGACAGATTACGACGAAAATGACAAACGTTTGTTGGAAAGCATTTGCGATTATATTGCACCGGTCCTTAACGCCAGGTTACAAAGAGACAGGGAGGTTAAGAAAGGTCAACGCCTTAAATCCCAGCTGCAACACGCGCAAAGGATGGAAGCTTTAGGTACTTTAGGGGGTGGGGTTGCCCACGACTTTAACAACCTGCTTATGGGCATTCAGGGGCGTACCTCTTTGATGCTCATGGGTAGGGATGCTTCCCATCCCGATTTTGAACATCTGCAGGGAATAGAGGAATATGTTAAAAGCGCAGCAGACCTTACCAAACAACTTTTGGGATTTTCCAGAGGCGGTAAATATGAGGTCAGGCCAACCGACATCAATGAGCTAATCAAAAAGACGACCAAGATGTTTGGCCGCACCAAAAAGGAGATCAAGATTCATAGAAAGTACCAAAAAGATGTATGGACCACAGAAGTCGACCAGGGACAGATCGAGCAGGTCCTGATGAATCTCTATGTCAATGCCTGGCAGGCCATGCCCGGCGGTGGAGATCTTTATGTCCAGACTGAGAACGTCAGTTTTGATAAGAACTATGAAAAACTAGTTGAGATAGACCCGGGTAAATACGTCAAAATTTCTGTGACGGACAGCGGAATCGGCATGGATGAGGAGGTCAAGCAAAGGATATTTGACCCGTTTTTTACCACCAAAGAGATGGGCCGTGGGACAGGTTTGGGTTTGGCTTCCGCATATGGAATTATCAAGAATCATGACGGATCATTAGTGTCCGGTTAAGAATCGAATAAATTCAGCTGGATATGGCCACTAGTAATTTTATTTTTGTAATCAATTGGCGTAATGGCCTGTGAAATAAGCCTTTGTTCAAAAACAGTTAT
>JAXHVO010000080.1 GCA_034189135.1 Thermodesulfobacteriota bacterium
TGTAAAAGTCATCGAATTGACAAAGAACAATGAAACTGAATTACTTTATCGTAACATTTGTACTACTCTAAACGAAAATGAATTTAAAAAAGCAGCATAAGTTTTCGCTCAATTGGGGTAGTAGATTTCAAACTGGAGGGTGGTATTCGGTTCTGAAGCCTGAATTTGATACCAACTTACAAATATAAATTGCTCCTGATATAGCCCCCTCTTCTTGAGCCTACAAATTTATCTAATTTCATATAAGACATTAAACGCAGTATACACAATCAATTGATTCATGCATTAATCCTAACTGGTTGTGCAAAATGTGAAAAGATTCCTCACTTTAAATTAAAAATATACTGGCTCAATGGAAAGGAAATCGCTTCGCGGCTTTGCTTGCCTTCTTGGTTGGGGATTTCGCTCATATCGCGCCCGGTCTGGCTTTACATTACTGCTATTAAGGTAAGGTTTTAAAAAGTCGAGAATATTTGGACTGCGGAAACATTAACCATTTTTGAATTTTATTCGACATCAGTAATGGCAGAAAGTAATAACCTGTGCGTTTAAAAAGAAGATCTCAGAAAATAGCAGTTTTCTGAATATCATCCAAAATGTAATGTTATCAAGTTAGAAAAATCAGAAAATAGGCGGTTTTTTACTATCAAAAGATAATCTATTGGGAAGATTATCAAGAAACTACATAAGAACTTGTTAGCATTACTAGAGATTTGCCATGAAGCCATGGAATAGACGACTCAAAGATTTATCCTTGTTGTTAAACAACTGTGAAAAGACATATTTTGAGCCAGAGCTGTTCAGGATGAACGCAAACCAGTTCTTGCAAACGTCGAGAACTGTCACTTTTCTAATCCAAAAGAATAAAGATCGCATTCCATCTTTTGATTCTTGGTATTCAAACGCTGTGGTAAATGCTTGGTCAACTGATGCAGTAATGACTTGGGCTAAGGATTCCAGGAACAAAATAGATAAACAAGGAGATATAAATTACTTCAGTACCCTTGTAGCTACACTTATAGTTTCATACTTCCATAGAGAAGACATTTCTGTAATTGCGAAGGAAGACAGAGACTCGCTTTGGCTTAACGTAAACAGACTGATAAAGTTTGTTAGACCGAGAATGACCGAAGAAGCGTTCGAAAACTCTGTTGTGCGTGTGGAAAGAAAATGGGTAGCGAATAGTCTGCCAGACTGGGAGCTACTTCATGTGTTTTCGTACATATATACTCAACAGTATAGAGTCTGCGATTCGCTACAAGGAAATTTGGAACTTAAAATGGAAGAAGGTATTCCAGATCCAAGCGAGATAGACATAGAAGCTAGGAAGAGTAGACAAATAGCGTATATCTCTCTGAAAGATGGTACCGTTCACAGGCTTCAGCACGTGCGAATCATGCGTGATCCTGATTTTAAGGTTGATGATGGAGAGTTACTCAGAGATCTATCAGAAGCTCGAAAGGACAACGGTACGGTTGAAGGAGCATTGAGTTTCCATGCCGCATTCACTCAATCCATGTTCGAATTGCAAGGCGTATATTTTCCATCAATATTTATGTACGACGAAAATGGAAAGTGCATTTATAATGGCGGCACGGAATTAGCTGACCAAGCCTCTAAGCATATGTACTGGCGTATGTTAGGGGAGCAAATTAGATCACTAAGTCCGACAGTCGTTGTATGGTCATTAGAAAGTTGGATAAGGGAATACAGAAACAAAGACCCAAAATTGCACTTCAAGGATAGAGAAATAGTTGGAGAAAGATTAAGCGTAACTGTAGTTAACAAAAATATACGGGCTGGGGAAATTCATTGGGAGATAAAACGAGATGCAGAGGGAGCGCCAAAACTTGGTGAACCGGTTTCAAACATGGACCGATCAAAAATCTTACTTGAAAATAATGTTCTATCGCCTGTTGTCGAAGCATTTGTGTTTTTATCAGAACACCAAGGCTAGCTAAAAAATGCTAACAAGGCCAGCCAGAAGGACAACCAAAAAGCTGCGCTTTTCGGCTGCCCTTGCTGGCGACGTTATCAATAAAAATATAAACAGGAGGTGCTGCATATTATGACTGAAGCAAGCGTAAGTGCCCTTAAAGGTATAAGAGATCTTAGCATGCTGGAATGGTATGTAATTCCGCTGCTTGCGATTGTATTTTATATTTATACATCAGAAATGAAAAAAGCAAAGACAAGTGGAAACTGGAATGCTGTTTTTGCAGGGCTGACAGTATTTGGAATGGACTTTATAAATGAAACTTGGAACGGCTGGGTCCTTCATTTTACCGGACGATCTGCCTTCTGGACAGCCCCGGGAGATACCGCCCTTCGCACAATGGTGGGCTGGAATATCGAAATCATGTTCATGTTTGCCATATCCGGGATCATTTACTACAATACCGTTTCAGAAGACAAAACCCAAAAGATACTCGGTATTCCCAACCAATGGTTCTGGGCCATAGGCTATTCCATCTTCTGCGTATTTGTGGAGTGGTTTTTAAACAAAGGCGGTCACCTGGTCTGGGAATACCCGTTCTGGAACCGTTCATTTGCAGGTGTCTGGCTAATCTTTCTGTTTGGGTACTTCCATTTTTATGTGGCAGCTATCCTGATCATCAATATGAAAACCATTAAATCAAAACTTTTAACAGTGGGAAGCCTCTATACCATCGCAGTCATAGCAAATATATTTGGCCTGGGTATCATGAAATGGCAATATTAAACCAAAATGGTATACTATAAAAAGAGGAGGTTTTTTTGAGAGCATTGGTTCGGGTAACATTGTCGATACTTGCTTTTGCGACCCTCTCCGGGTTTGCCTCTCTGTTAAAACATGAAACTTTATGATTCAAGACCCTTGAAGCTACACCCAAAAATTTCAGCGGCATCTTAACTTTGCCAAAAGAGAATAAGAATTGCGAATTGCGGGACACCCATAAAATTATAAGTTTCTAATTTCTGATATATGATATGGGCCCGACACGCCATGCAACGCCCGTATAGATGCTCCTGGTGTGCGTTACGCTAAAAATACCTTGATTTTGTGTAAGTTGACCATCATTTTGATATTAAAAACAATCATTTAAGGATTTAGAATATTTATTTTTAGACGATATGGATTAAATTTTAGTGGAATAGCCAAGTTCGATCCGCGTCTGCGGGTTTCAAACAGAATGGAAAATGCAGTATAATCGTACATTCTTCAACCAACGGGGCTAAATAGCATGTCAACACACAACAAACAGGATGCAGAGGGCAAGAAAATAAAAGAGAAAAGAGCCTACCCTAGGCTTGTTTGCCATGAACCTACTTTTTATTCCATAAAGAGCGGGGTGTATGAAGGTATTATTAGAGACCGCGACAAAGAAGGTGTCAAAGGTATCTTTATTGCGACCAGTGAGCACCTTGCTATTGGAGAGGTTATTACTGTAGCAATTTCATCTCCAGGTGAAAAAGAAGGAAAAAAATTAAAAGGAATGATAGCCCGAAAGGAACCAGGAGGATACGCAGTGCAATTTTTAGATCGTCTTAATATTTGAGTGTGGTGGTCCAAGATACACGCATTGAATTTTAAAATTTTCAAGGGCGATTTTCGCTTTTAAATTATGTAAACTTTTAAGTTTCAACAATTGCGAGATGTTCCTTTGTGTGTAGATGAAACTGTGAGCAAATATTATTCTGGAGCATCATGCCGGTATCAAGCGAAGAAAAAGAGTTTGTGGCTTACGTAGTCGATCTTATGCAATCGATTGGGCCTGTTCATGCAAGAAGCATGTTCGGTGGGCATGGAATATTTCTCCAGGGGCTCATGTTCGGGTTAATTGCAGACAGCGTTCTTTACTTAAAGGCAGATAAACAGACCGAGAATGAATTCAAAGCCAGAGGGCTCGAAGCATTTACATACAATAAAAAAGGGAAAGAGTTCAAAATGTCTTACTACCAAGCTCCTGAGGAGGCATTGGAAGACGCTGAAGAAATGAACGTTTGGGCAAATAAAGCCTACAAAACGGCATTAAAAGCAGCATCGAAGAAATCAAAGAAATAAAAGAAACACCTAACAGGAAAAATTTGCGCTGACAGTCAAAAGCGTCGTTTCACTCCGTTTTGCCTGTTGATGATTTACAACTTTTTCAACAATAGCGGGAATCATATGGATAGGAATGATGTGTTGTTTTTTGAACCCTATGCGGCCGCGCAGTCATTGAAGAATGTCTGGACTCGAATGGCCAGCACCTATGGTTGCATCATGGTTGTTTTGTCTCGAGAAACACTGATAATAAAGCCCCACTGGTTCGCCAAGTTATTGATAAACCTGCTTTGCCTGGATCTCTATCACCAAATACCCATCAATAATATTAAATCAGTCACACAGATTGGGAAATGGTTCGGCTATGGCAAAGTCGAATTGTATTTTGTAACAGGAAGCGGAGAAAAACAAAAAATATTGCTCTATATGAAAAAATATCACCAGTTCATCGATACGGTACAAACCGCCATGCGTCAGGTAGAATGAAATCACTAAATAGGATGAAGCTGTTACGGGGTCGAAAAATTACCTCACTGATTTTGCTTATATTTGTTGTCCCCATTAAATGCATCTGAATAAATTGATCGTTTGAGACTGATCCTTGATTGGAGAAAACCAAATGGAGATGATATATTTTAAAAAGACAGATCGTATTGCAATCATGTTGGCTTTTTTCCTTATGATCTTTTTTGCCTGCCCGGTATTTGGTAGCATTAAAGAGAGTTTGCCGGTCAATATTACCCTGAATACAAACTGGGAAATTAATAATAATGATTTGGAGTACAAGGGCTCCCTGCAATTTCGCATTAGCGGGAAGCTGGATGTGAATAAGACCTTCAGTTCGGCCCAGCAAAATTTACCGGCTGTCTTGATCCCATATAGATTCAGTCAGGTCACAGCCAGCTACTCATACCAAGAGACCCAGATTGACAAGGATCCCCCCAAAGATTGCCCTGGATTAATAGCGGAATATTCAGGATCAGGCCCCATTCAATTCAAGCCGGTTCCCCAGTTCGGAGATCTGATTATCCAATACCTCGGTGATATGATGAAAAACCTGAAGGAGGCCGGTATCAGTAATTTTGAAGGAGCCGATACCATGGTCGATTTTTACCGGTTCCATACCGCCGGTCATGAAATTAAGGTAAAAGGCAAGAAACTCAATAATGACTGTGAATATGAAGATCATGAAAAAAAAGAACACGTGTCGATTCAATTTGGTTTCAAGATAGATAAAGATGGCAAAATGTCCGGCCACAAACCTTGGAGTGCTAGATTTGATACAGGCCCACCTTCTTTTAACGTCAAAACATATGATTTGCCTCCTAAAATGAATGAAAAACCGTACATACCGGAAAAAAGCAGCCAGGGGAATGTTCAATACATGTTGTCCTGGAATATCGGTAAGCAACAGCCTCCTGACATCGAAATAAAAAACGCTTCATTTAATTATAAAGGGGATAACAACGATAGAAGGATTGTTTTACATTTGAAAAAGCTTGATACAAATTCAGAGATTAAAGCACCTGAGTGGATAAAAGATGAAAAAAAAGAACCGGCCGCATTTGTAGCGGGGCAGAGCTTTATGGTCAAAGCAACCTTCCAAGGCGATCAAGAAACAAAAAAGCTGGAGATTTGGGCAGAGGAAGAAGTTCTGGAAGGAACAGGCGGATTCGGCGGGATCAAAGAAAAAACCATCGATGTAAAAAGTGGAGAATTCAACGGGGAATTCAAGATTAAAAGCCCACAAAAAACGATTGGCAAAAACAAAGTGTGCTGGAAGTGGAAAGGTCGGGACAAGACCCCGGGTAAAGAAGAGGTGGTATCAGATTTGGGAGAAAGCGAACATACCATCTATATTGTCGGTGGGGGTCCGGGAGGTAAAATTCTGCCTGAAAAATTCAACAAATATGTTTATATCGTTCGCAAAGGCTGTGAATGGGCGACAGGAACAACTGGCGGAAAGCAAACATTAAATAAAATTTGGTCAAACTTTTGGAATATTCCAGGTCCGAACAATTCAACCATTCTTGCCTATTCTCATGCCGAGAAAAATTATGATACCGTTAGTCTGTTGAAATCAGGAAGGGGTGCCTGCGGTGCCTGGAGCAATTTTTTCTATGACATGGCTGCATGTCAGGGTATTAAATTGGAAAAAATTACCATTCATCCAAAACCGCCATATAACGTTTTTATTGTGGGGCAGCGCCCAGCTCAAGGCAATCCTAGCCCTGACAGGGGTTTTACCGAACACGCTTTTAATGCCTATCAGGGAAAGTTCTATGACCCATCTTATCATTTCCAGACCCATAAAGATTATTATGTTTACGAAAACAATACCATTGTGGCTTACTGCAATAATAAGGATGCCAAAACGGAAGATATATTAAAAAACTTACTGAACAGTGCTTTGGGTGGTCTTCTTGGCAATTGTTACCAACAATGGTTTATCAATGAACCGAATGACAATGCACTGGCAGATTGTCTCATAGAAAACAGCGACCAGTGTGCTCCCAATAGTCCTCGTGAATGCGAATTGATTGAATGTCCTTAGATATGAAAAGATCAAGCAGGACTTTATTTATGCATTAAAAAACAGTTCAATAATAAATGGAGAATATCTGGGTGTGATTAATACAGGTCTAAAAGGTAAGGTGGTTATAGTAACAGGTGCCAATCATGGAATTGGGGCAGCAACGGCAATTGCCTTTGCGGAAGAAGGCGCGAAAGTATTGATAAACTATTTGCGTCAATCACCTGAATTGTACGGAGAGACAAAAGAGAATGCCGATCGGGCAACCACACCCGGTCGTGCATATTACTGCAAAATGATTTCTCAATCAGCAGCAGCGGTTGCAGCTAAAATAAAAGAAATAAATGGAGATTGCTACACCTGGGAAGCGGATTTGTCTCAACCGGAGAATATTCCAAAAATGTTCGATCTGGCACAGGAAAAATTTGGTACCGTCAGTATAATAGTAAATAATGCGGCTTTTGACAATCCCGATAGTTTTATTCCACAAAAGGAAATAGAAAAAAATCCGTTATTTGTGGATGAGTATTCGCTCCATTCAATCACCTTAACATCTCATGATGACCATTTTGCGGTAAACAGCCGTGCAGTGGCTTTAATGATGGCGGAATATGCGAAAAGACATATAGATCAAAATTGCAGGTGGGGTCGTATTATTAATATCACCACAGATGGTGCGCGCTGTCATGCATCCAATGTGTCATATGGAGCGAGCAAATATGCAATTGAAAGTTATACCCGATCAGCAGCCATCGAATTGGGACCTTATGGGATTACGGTTAATGTGATTTCGCCGGGTGCGGTTCAGACCGGTTGGATGCCGAAGGAGCTGGAAATAAGCCTGGCTGAAAGTTATCCATTAAGAAGAATAGGCAAGCCGGAAGATATCGCCAAAGCAGTTATATTTTTTGCTTCAGAACAGGCGGATTGGATAACCGGACAGGTTTTATATGTAGGGGGTGGCAATAGAATGTAGTTTTGCATGACCACACCAAACAAGAATAGATGCCCCAGATAAGCTTTATCATATTACTTCCAGAGGCATCGAGCCCACAGATATATAAAGATGTTGTCGATCGGGATGCTTTTTTAAATCAACGGGGAAATATTCTTACCCAACTTCCGAAATGCCGCTGTTCCGGGCGGCTTCATCAAAAAGCATGACCATTCGCTGTTCATACCAGCCTTGCAGGTAAAATCCATCTATGAATCCATTATGTCCGCCATACGGCTGAATGATCATGGTGGTGAGATCATTGGTTTCAAGCAGGTGGAAGTCATCCACGGGAATAATGGGATCATCTGCGGCAATTATGATGGTGGTGGGAACGGTGATGTCTTTAATGGCCTGTTTTACAACGGAATATTGTCTGAAATAATCTTTTGAAGTTCCATAATCACTGTAATCATGCAGCATGGCGTCGGTTACGGCTAATATGGTGTTTAATGAAAATACCTTGTTAAAGTCATATAGTTTAGGGAACAGCTGCTGCTTTTTTTTCAGAGAACGAAACCACTTTTTTAAAAAATAGCGTCGTATTAAAAAAGTTCGATCTATTTTGAGAGTCGCTTTTTCCGGATCCAGCACGGGGCTGATCGCCACGACATGATGCAGGTTCATGATGGGATCGGCAATACATCGTTGCAAGATCCGTAAAACAAAATTTCCACCCAGTGAAAAGCCTACCAGAAAAACAGGCAGTTCGCCTGCCAGCCCCGCCGCCTGCTTGAGGGCCTGAAACACTTCTTCCAGCAGTACGGCATAAAAAATACCCTCGTTTAAATGGTGGCTTTCGCCATGGTCTCTGAAGTTTAATCTGAGGATATTATAGCCATTATTAAAAAGAGTTCTTCCGGTACACAAAATATAGGTGGAGTCCGCACTGCCTTCCCAACCGTGAAGAAGGATCACCAGTCCCTTGGCGGAGTGTCCCTCATGTTGAGAATAGGATCCCAGAAGTTTGACCCCATCGGGGGTTTCAAAAATGATGTCCCGTGCAATTGCGCTCATGCGGTTGGCGCCCCACGTGCGCAATTTGCTGCTGCCCAGCATGGTTTGGATACCGGTGGGCCTTAATGGTAACATGGGTTTAAAAGAATTCGAAATGCTCACGGAATGAGTCCTTTCAATCAATATCGGTGTCTTTCACATCACTATTTTGACATACAGGGGAAGCGGAAAACGGAAGATAATACATGCTAAAAAAATTTTACCACACGCAATCTGGTTTTTCTGGTTTCTCCGCCCTAAGAAAGAAATTTTTTGTCATTTATCTGCTGTAAATCAACAATCTAAATTTTCTTGACATTATAAAGAGTCCCATCATATTAAAATTCTAATATTGCGCTTAGTTGAATTTCAATCAAAAGCTCACAATTGACTTTCATTAACTATTTTTGGATAGTTCTACCTCTCATTGAATCGATGTTCAACTTCTAAATGTTCTTTCTCCTTAAAAAAACATCAGTTATTTTCAAATTTACTCTATCAGTTTAGGTTAAGATTAATATGGAGAAACCCCTCAAAATGTGCGAGCCTTGCTCCTGACAGGGTATAGATACTCTGTCAAGAGCCAAGAAATTCCTTTATTCTCTAAAATTTTTTACCTGATTCGCGAAAAGATGGAAAGTGATACTTCGATGGCAAAAGGCAAATTGCTATTCTTACGTTAAAAGAGGTCTATTATGAAAAAGCTTTTGGTAATAGTAGCATCAGTGTTTCTAATTTCAGTCCAACCTTTGCTGTCAGCAGAACTTACAATTTTAACAGAAAACCTCCCGCCCTTGAACTATTTAAAGGATGGGGTACTGGTTGGACCTTCTGTTGAAATAGTAAAAGAAATCCAAGGAAGGGTAGGGTCTCATGAGCAGATCAAGGTTTATCCATGGGTAAGGGCTTATAAAATGGCTCTGGAAGAAGAAAATGTGGTATTGTTTGGTATGACTTATTCTAAAGCACGTTATGATAAATTCAAATGGGTTGGTCCGTTAGCGACGAAAAGAGATATTCTTGTCGCTAAAAAGGGTTCAGGCTTAAAAATTAGCAGCCTGGAAGATGCCAAAAAAGTAAAACGCATTGGCACGCTTCGAGATGATACCAGAGGTCGGCTACTCAAAAGCCTGGGCTTTACAAATCTTGAACCTGTTTCTGATGAACAGCAAAATGCTAAAAAGCTTGTCCTTGGGCGTATAGACTTATGGACATATAAAAAACCGGGATTAAAAACTGTTTGTGAGTTGGCCGGGGTTGATTATAATGAAATAGAGGAAGTCTATCATCTTAGAAAAATAGATCTTATGATTGCTTTTTCAAAGAAAACGTCCGATTCAATTGTACAAAACTGGAGAAATGCTTTTAACGAAATGCTGGCTGATGGAACAATCATGCAGATTCGTAAAAAATGGAATAGAAAATTAGAAGATAACCCATTCCCGGAGATTAAAGACTAACTTTAAAACACAGCTTTTACCTGAACCAGGAACTCGTCAATAAGTGGCTAAGGCAATACGCCATAAAGGATTGTGACCATGCAGAAAGCCCCCTCAACTAAAACCTCCTCTAAGGTCAGTAGCATCAGCCGTCGTTTCAGCTATGCCCTGATCAGCGTTATTGCTTTGCTGTTGATTGCTTTTGCCGCGGTCGTCATCTTTTTTGATATTAACAGGATCGAAAGCGAAATGGAAACGCGTTTAGACAACGCCATCATGTTTGCGGAGAACAGCCTATCAACGCCTCTATGGAATCTGGACTACACTGTTGTCAATGATTTTGTTGAGGCTTTATTTTTGGATGAATCAATTGTGTATACAAAAATATGGTGGGAAGATCAGGTAATCACTGAGAAACTTCGCCCGGGTTTACAGCTTAAAAAACTTGAACCGGGGAAACCCCCGACATGGTTAAACAGCTCTGAATTTATATCCAAAACATCTGATATTTACTTCAAAGAAAAAATGATCAGCACCATTCTAATCGTGATGTCGCGCAGCAACTTGAAAAAACTAGTGCTTTTTCAGGTTTGGGGTACTACTGCCCTGTTAATTCTCATTATTGCGGCCATTTGGCTCACATCCATTGTCATAACAAAAAAATATATTTCTCGCCCTTTAGTAAAATTGCAAGAATCGGCTTCTTTGATCGCGAATGGTGATTTAGACACCTTTATTGATAAAACCAGCAGTGACGAGATTGGAATGCTGGCAAAACATTTGGAAGTCACGCGGGAATCGATAAAACAGCTGTTTGCAGAGGACCGTAAAAGCAAAGAGAAACTGGAGGAGTACAGCCGAACCTTGGAGCAAAAGGTTGAAGTACGCACTAAGGAGCTGGCCAGGTCAGTGGAGGAACTAAAAGCCTTGGGGAAAGTCAGCCAGGCGGTCAGCTCAACTCTTGATCTCCAAAAAGTTCTCTTTACCATAGTCGTCCACGCTGTCGAGCTTTCAGGGACGGAATCTGGAGCGATCTATGAATTCGATGAGAAAACCGAGCAGTTTCAACTCCGTGCAACACATCGGATGAGTGAGGAACTGATCCATGCGCTCCGGGGGGCTGGGGGCAAACTGGGCGAAACTGCAGTGGGGCGAGCGGGGATAAAGCGTGAAGCCGTGCAAGTCCCGGACATTTTGCAAGAGGCAGCCTACCCACTTCGCGACATCATCGTACGTGAAGGATTCCGGGCATTGCTCGCAGTGCCAATCCTGCGCGAAGATCGGCTTATCGGCGGACTGATCGTCCGGCGCAAGATGGCTGGCGAGTTTCCCCAGCAGGTTGTGGACCTTCTCCAGACTTTCGCTACCCAGTCTGCGCTGGCAATACAGAATGCGCGCCTTTTCCGTGAGCTTGAGGAAAAAGGGCGTGAGCTTGAGATCGTCAACAAACACAAATCCGAATTTCTCGCTAATATGAGCCATGAACTCAGAACCCCCCTGAACGCCATTCTGGGATATACGGAATTGATTCTTGACAAGATTTATGGTGAAGTGCCTGAGAAGATTCAGGAGGTCCTTGGGCGCTTGGAAAAAAACGGAAGTCATCTCCTCAACCTGATCAATGATGTCCTTGATCTTTCCAAGATAGAAGCGGGACGGCTCAGCCTTTCCCTCAGTGAATATTCGATGGCGGAGGTGGTTCAAACGGTCTTTACTTCGATTGAAGCGTTGGCGGCGGAAAAGAAACTGGAGCTGAAAATGATTGTCCCCAAGGACTTGACCACTGGCAAGGGAGATGAACAACGTCTTGCCCAGGTGCTTTTGAACTTACTCGGGAACGCAATCAAATTCACCGAACAGGGTAAAGTGAGTGTGGAGATGACTGTTTCAGACGAAAAAATTTTGGTTTCAGTTTCCGATACAGGTCCAGGGCTTTCAGAAGCCGAACAGAAGAGAATCTTTGAAGAGTTTCAACAGGCTGATAGTTCCAGTACCCGCAAAAAGGGTGGGACAGGACTCGGGCTTTCGATTGCAAAGAGAATTATCGAAATGCACGGGGGACGAATCTGGGTGGAATCCACTCTAGGAAAGGGCTCGACTTTCCGATTCACTCTGCCGGTTCGGGTTGAAAAGCAAAGGGATTAATGATGAAAAAGACGATTTTGGTGATCGAAGACAACGAAGATAACCGGCGTATCATGCGTGACCTCCTCACGAGCGGCGGCTATGAGGTAATCGAGGCGCTTACTGGTGAAGAGGGGGTAACCGCGGCTGAGACCTATTGCCCTGACCTGATCCTGATGGACGTGCAATTACCAGGTATGGACGGCTACGAGGCCACGGGAAGGATTAAGGCCAACCCGAGTCTCCAAAAAGTCCCGATCATCATGGTTACCTCCTATGCATTGAGCGGAGATGATGTAAAGGCTTTTGAGGCTGGCTGCGATGATTATGTTTCGAAGCCGTTCAGTCCACGTAAGCTCCTGGTAAAAATCCGCGAATATCTGCTATGACAATTTATGGAGGAGAAGCAGTGAGAAAACCACCACTGATTCTAATAGTAGAGGATAATCCCGCAAGCTTGGACATTCTTCAGACTCGCCTTACAGCCAACGACTACAAAGTCATCACAGCTACCGATGGCGAAGCTGGGCTGACCTTAGCCAGAGAAACACAACCTGACCTTATCCTGCTTGATATTATGATGCCCAAGATGGACGGTATTGAAGTCTGCCGACACATAAAAGCAGACATCGATTTGCCCTTCATACCGATCATCATGGTTACTGCAAAAGTAGATTCGAAAGATGTGGTCGCCGGTCTCGAGGCAGGTGCAAATGAATATCTATCCAAGCCCGTAGATCATACTGCGCTGGTTGCCAGGGTCAGGTCTATGTTGCGTATTAAGGATCTTCACGATACGGTTCGGGAGCAAACGACTCGATTGGAAGAACAATCGACCCAACTTGCAAAATGGAACCAAACGCTGGAACATCGAGTTGTAGAGCAACTCGCCGAAGTGGAACGTGTCGGGCGGTTAAAGCGTTTTCTTTCCCCCCAGCTTGTGGAGGTTATCACTTCCTCTGGAGGCGAGGAACTCCTTGAGAGTCACCGGCGTGAGGTAACTGTCGTATTTTTGGATTTACGCGGATTCACGGCCTTCTCCGACTATGCCGAGCCGGAGGAGGTTATTGGCTTCCTGAGGAGCTATCATGCTGAAATGGGCAGGTTGATCTTTCAGTTTGAAGGAACATTAGAGCACTTTGCCGGAGACGGAATCATGGTCTTTTTCAATGACCCGATTCCTCGCAAAGACCATACTGAAAAAGCGGTGCGTATGGCTATGGATATTCAAGCCAGAGTGAGAGACCTGCGCAACGGATGGCTTAAAAAAGGCTATGACCTTGATTTGGGGGTAGGTATGGCTAGCGGATATGCGACCCTGGGCACCATCGGTTTTGAGGGGCGGATGGACTATGCAGCAGTGGGCAATGTGACTATCCTCGCCTCTCGTCTTTCCTCGGAAGCCAAGGGAGGCCAGATCTTGACAGACCAGAAAACACTCAGCAAGATAGAGGATGTAGTCGATGTCGAGTCTATTGGAGATCTTCAGTTGAAGGGATTCGGCTGGCCAACGGTAGCTTTCAATGTTTTAAAGCTAAAAGACTGATCTAAAGTCGTCTGCTAGTCGCTGCACATATCCCGCCTATATTCATTAAATCATAAATAAAATCGGTATTGGCCCCATACTGGCTTTCACTCAATGCAGGTATAAAATTCCGTTCACCTATCCGGATCTTGTCACCGCCGGGCGAAAGTGGATGCCATAGAAAAAGATCGTTTTATAATGAAGTACGTGGTCATCAGTCACAAGCTCAAAAAAATAGCTGCAGTAGGAGAAGGAGAGTTGCTCACATTCGATGATCAAAACAATAAAAAGGCATTTATTCCGCATGAAATAAGAAAAAGAATCATCGAACTTGAAAAAAGAGTGAGCCAGGACGTTCAAGGGTCACCAGTCACTATCTGACCAATCAACTGGCAAAGAAGTGATTACTGCGGTACGATTTTTTTGAGGTGACCTGAAAAAATCTGGTTGATTTTCTACAACTCTCCAATGTTCTTATTATATATTTAATATGATGGCTAAAGTCATCATTAATAGCAAAAAAAGCATTAATGATGGAAATAACCGACGTTATAACATTTAATTTGACATTATAAAAGTTAAGTGTATAATGATGATAATAACCATCATAAAAAGATATTATTTATATTAATGATGGCTGGAGACAACAATATGAGTATATATGGCATGAGTGATAGAGCAATTTTGAAGGAAATCGGTCGTCGTCTAAAACGCAGGCGGCTTGAAAAAAACTTGTCCCAACAAAAACTGGCGGATATGGCCGGCATAAATCGCACCACCGTGAGCGATATAGAACAAGGGTCTCCATGCGGAATTCTGACACTTGTGGGAATTCTGCGGGCTTTGGATGAACTGGATGAGTTGAATTCATTTCTTCCCGACCCGGGTATCAGCCCCCTGCAGTTGGCGAAAATGAGAGGAAAGGAACGCCGTCGGGCGTCGCGGCAAGTTATGGAAAACAAGAAAGGAAAATCTGTTTGGTAGACAAAGTTCAGACTGTGTACGTAAAACTGTGGGGAATGTTGGTGGGGGCAGTTTCGTGGGATCCCGAAAAGGAATTTGCCACTTTTGAGTATGACAGAAAATTTGTTGAAAAAGGCCTGGACATATCCCCTTTAAAAATGCCAATCAATGAGGCTCTAAGGCAAACGGTAAAATTTACCTTCCCTGCACTTCCCAAAAACTCCTTCAGGGGACTTCCCGGAATGCTTGCGGATGCGTTGCCGGACAGCTTCGGCAACAGTATTATCGATGCATGGTTTGCACGTCAGGGACGAACCCCTGACAGTTTCAGCCCGGTTGAACGCCTTTGTTATACGGGTAAACGGGCCATGGGCGCATTAGAGTTTGCGCCGATAATCAGTAAATCGACTGAGCAGTCAGTCCCTGTTGAAGTCAGCGAGCTGGTAAAAATCGTTCAAACAATTACCGATGAACGTTCTCGACTAAAAACAAAATTTGGGCATGACCCTGCTGATGCCATTTTGGATATTATCCGCGTCGGAACCTCTGCAGGAGGAAGTCGACCCAAGGCAGTGATTGCCTTTAACGACGAAACAAAAGAGGTTCGCTCCGGCCAGGTTGATGCACCGGATGGTTTCAGCTATTGGGTATTAAAATTTGACGGTATAAAGGACAATGCACTGGGCGATCCTGCCGGGTACGGGCGCATCGAATATGCGTATTTTCAAATGGCGACAGCCGCAGGCATTGAGATGACCGAATGTCGTCTCTTTGAAGAAAATGGACGCGCTCACTTTATGACCAAGCGATTCGACCGCTTGGGAAACAGGGGCAAATTGCACCTGCAATCGCTTTGCGCAATTGCCCATTTCGGCTTTCATGAACCCGGAGCCTATTCATATGAACAGGCGTTTCAAGTCATGCGTGAATTAAGGCTTCCTTATCGAGATGCCGAACAGCAGTTTAGGCGGATGATTTTTAACGTGGTGGCCCGCAACCAGGATGACCACACCAAAAATATTGCCTTTTTAATGGACCAAAGCGGCCAGTGGCATCTATCGCCGGCTTTTGATGTCATTTGCGCCTATAACCCGACCGGTGACTGGACCGGCAGGCATCAAATGTCGATAAATGGAAAAAGAGACGACTTTATCAAAGACGATCTCCTGCAGATTGGCAAAGAAATAAATATTAAATCCAGGCTTCATATGATTGATGAAATTGTAGAGGTGGTGGCAAACTGGTCAGACTTTGCTAACAATGCAGGGGTTGAGCCTTCACAAATTAAATCAATAGGCAGAGCCCACCGGCTGTTACGATGAATAAAATGAGCAGTCCACCTGAAAGCATAGACCCACCCCAAACGGTTGATGAAGCGGTGAATTTTTTGATTCAAAAATTGAGCCTTAAAGACAAAGCAGCGCTTGCCAAAATGCAGGAAAGCGATCTGGATAAGCTCTATTTTTCATTTGGACTGTATATCAGGAATCGCTTGCTTTATCCCAGAAATGATAAGCTTCTGGAATCGTGCCGGCAAGAGGCTATGGATAAACACTTGCACTGGGATCAAGCCCCGGCAGTGATTATTCGAAAATTATGGAAGCATTTGAAAATGACCCATCGATTAAAGATCGTCAAATGAGGGGAAATAAGAATAGCGGATACGCATATACCGTATGGAGACGAACCATGTGACCGGTAAAGTTAAATTACCAAATAGGGAGAAGTTATTATGCGGCCGAATGATCGCTGCAAAAATAGGGTAGGTTAATATTGTTTCATAAATGATAAGGAGAAATGCAATGCTAAAAAAAACAATGTTAGTATCAATCATCGTCGTTTCATTGCTTTTTATTATCTCTATGCTGGCGGCATGCACCAATCCGCACACACCCGCAGGAAATGAGGGATTCGTTTTTGAAGACCCGCGGATATTTGGCAAGGGTGGCTTTCGGGGGGTAATAAAGGGCCCTGGAAACTATGGTGTATCGTTATGGCGGAACAGGGTTCTGAATATTGATATGAGGCCCTTTACTTATAACGAAGATCTTAAGATTCTGGCCAAGGATGACTTAAATGTCACTTTTCATTTCCATGCCGTATTGTCAATAAAGGAAAATTCAGTAAAGGAAGTGGTTCAGAAATATGGAGCCGAAAAGTGGTACATACGATTTATTCAGGAACCCTTCAGAACATTCATCCGTGATTCTGTTCAGCATTATACCAGCCGTGACATTAAGACGAAACGCGATATCATATCCAACGAAGTAAGAGAACAACTTTTACAGCATGTCAAAAATACACCATTTGAATTGGTAAGCCTGGTGGTCGGCAATGTAGATTATCCAGGTGTGGTGGCTCAGGCGGTGGAGAAAAAATTGGCGGCACAACAGTTACTAGAAGAGAAAGCGGTCCAAAAACAGATCGCCCAAAAGGATGCTGAAATAAAAATTGAGGAGGCCAAAGGGATCGCAGAAGCCCAAAAAATTATTAATGCGACCCTAACCACCAACTACCTGCAACATGAGGCCATCATGGCGCAAGAAAAAATGGCGGGTTCTCCCAATCACACAACGGTTTATATCCCTGTCGGATCGAACGGAATTCCTATTGTTTACACTGCAAAATAAGACACAGAGCGATCCCGACGATGGAGTCGAGCGGTTTCATTTGGGGGATGTGAACAAAACAGGGCCAAAGCACTGACTAATGAACATAGTTTTTCTATAGAACATGAGGAGATGTAAATGAAACATCAGGATGGAAAATTCAAAGGTGTTCGGGATACCAATATTTATTATCAATATTGGCTGCCTGAAGGTGAACCCAAAGCCATACTTATAGTTGTTCATGGATTGGCAGAGCACAGTGGGCGATATATGAATGTGGTTAACCATATGGTTCCATCGGGTTATGCGGTATATACGATGGATCACATTGGGCATGGAAAATCAGACGGCAAGAGAGCTTACGTGAAACGGTTCCGGGACTACACCAAAACGCTTAAGAGCTATTTTGACATGATTCGGGAATGGCAGCCGGAAAAACCGATATTTTTAATCGGGCATAGTATGGGTGGGTTGATTAGTGCCGCATACTTACTGGAGTATCAGGATGAATTATCGGGAGCTGTTCTTTCAGGGCCGAGCATCAAAGTGCCTGACAATATTTCGGCAGTGGTTATTTTTGTCGGAAAGATGCTTTCGACTCTCACGCCCAAGGCTGGACTGATTCAATTGGAGGCAGAAGGTGTCAGCCGGGATCCGGCAGTGGTGGCTGCCTATGTCGATGACCCGTTGGTGTATACCGGAAAAGCCACCGCACGGCTTGGCGCAGAACTGCTCAGAACCATGCAGCGTCTAACGGAGCAAGCCACCAAGATAAGACTGCCGATGATGATTGTGCAGGGTGGGGATGACAAATTGGTTGATCCGAGTGGTGCCCGATTGCTTTATGATTCAATAAGTTCAAGGGATAAAGCCATAAAAATTTATGATGGTTTTTACCATGAAGTATTCAATGAACCGGAACATGAGCACGTGTTGAATGCTGTCAAAGATTGGATAGACGCTCATGTTGATGCAACCTGAAGCGCACTATCCATGAAGCAAGCGGACGTGCGGGTGAAAAATTTGAGTTTCTCAACCCGAAGTTGGTTTTGCTTTCCGACCATCCACCGCTTATGCTCTCTCCACGCAGCACTATACTAACCTGTGGTTATATTATGAAAACGACGAAACAAAATGTGTATGAGTTAAAAAATCTCAGAGCCCCAATCATCCTTCTTCTCTCATTTTGGGCCATCGCCATTATTTTATGGCAAACCAAGGGAAACATATTTTATCTGTTCAATTTCGGTTATATTGGAACTGCGGTTGGTATTGGAATTGGCCTATATGTAGTACTTCCCAAAAAAAAGAAACCTTCAGGCAGACGCTTGGCCCAGTTGCTTATCGGTATCTATATGCTCGGTTTTCTGGGGATAATCAAAATGGAGAACATGCAATTGGAGGGTTTCTTCTTTTATTTGCTATCCGGATTTTTTGCAGGCTCGGTGATTCATTATCTGGTCGCTAAGATCCTGGGGCCGGTTTTATTTGGAAGAGGCTTCTGCGGTTGGGCGTGTTGGACTGCCATGGTTCTCGATTTTCTTCCTTATAAGAGGAACAAGGCGGGTCGAATTGCAGCAAAATGGGAGGTATTGAGGTATGTCCATTTTGCTTTGAGTTTTGTATTGGTTGCGGTGTTGTGGTTTGTTTTTCAATACCGCTCCATCCCAATGGGTCAAGCAGAGCTGGTGTGGCTTGTTGGCGGCAATGCATTTTATTTTACAGCTGCAATCGTTCTGGCCTTAACGCTTAAAGATAATAGGGCTTTTTGTAAATACCTTTGCCCAATTACCGCCATACTCAAAATTACATCCAGATTTGCCTTCATTAAAATCAAGGGAGACAAAGAGAAATGCACACAGTGTGGCGCGTGCAGCAAGGCGTGTCCGATGGATATCAATATCATGACATACGTAAATAACGGTGAAAGGGTCCTTTCCACCGAATGTATTTTCTGTTTGACATGCACAACGGTATGTCCGGAAGGTATACTCGATGATACTTTTAAAATAGATTTTGGCGGTAAAGAATATATACGAAGAAGATGAAACCGACTATCAAGGCGGTGGCACCAGAACCCTTATACAGAAACCACATAAAAGCACACAATCATTAGACGAAAAAACTCTGCATTATGTTTCTATATCTTGTACCACGCCAGGTGGAATCCGGTTTTGTTTCTTCAGCTACGAGAATGTCTTGATTTAGGAAGGGTAAAAAGTCGGAAACCCGCGGGATAATGACTCTGACTGCCGGAAATTTCAATATCGGATGGGTGTAATTCAAAATGATGCAATCGGTATTGAACCGTTTACATATTTTCTTAATTTCCTCAATTTCGCCTAAAACATCCTTGATTTTAGTGTTTTTGTAGGCGTTTACTTCACCCTGCTCAAGAAACGAGATATCTTTTGGAGAAATTGAGCATTTCATCAGCAGGTAAAAATTATTGACCCGGGATTTGTGGACAAGTGGTTTATCCAGTTGAGGCCGCGGAATCGACAGAGTTTCCCGGCCCTGCATGCTTTCAGTAAAACAGCGCGTGAGCCCTTCATCCATGTTGAAAGATACGCCGGGTATCAGTATTTTATGTTCCAGACGGCCGGGGGACAGGTTGTGGTTGATAAACAGTACTCCGATGCAGGGCAACAGTCCGTCAAGAGAAAGATCCTTGATCATTATTTCAACATTCTCTTGCTGATAGAATCCAATCATATCTCTTATGACATCATTATTTATAGAATCCAGACCAATGGTGGGAGCTGTTTTTTCATATTTAATGGTTTGTATTTGGGCATGGCGCTCAAATATTTCACACGAAGCCTGAATGATGGCTTCTTCTATGGTGTTGCCAGCAGCTATACCGTTGGATGCGTGAATATAGGTAACAAAATTGACGGGAACTTTTATGGTTTCTTCACGAATGATTGAAAAGCCATCCACCCAATGCCCTGCCATTTGGCTGTTTTTGATATTCTCAATATCCTTCTCGGATAGATGGGTTTCGTTGGCCAATAGGTCTTCTATTCTTAGATGTTTTTGCTGAAGATCATCCTGGTGGGCATTTACATACCCCTCCATCCATTCAAAGTTAAGAAAACTGCTGGTTTCCTGATCGTAAAGGGCCGGGATGTTAAATCTCACCCGTTCTTCAAAAATCGGATAGAACAATCCGGAACTAAAGCGTTCCGCCAGTTCCGCATAGGCACTGGCCTCAGCAAGCTGTGGGGTAATGCCTTTCCCATTACAGACAATGCGGATTGAATCAATCCAGATTTGCCCCCAAAAAATACTGTCCGAGACTCGAAAGGCTGAGTATTGAACATCGAGATCCAGTTTGCGAAACCCGTCTTTGATTTTACGGATGGTATTGGCCGGAATATCACACTTGCCGTAACTGTTTCTGACATAATTGGTAAATTTCATTTAAGCTGCTTTAATTCTTGTGAGGGTATGCATTGGTTTCCTGGAGATATCTTCTCCCTGTTGAGGATCCCGCCTTTGCAAGCAGGGGTTATAGATGAGGGATTAATATATGCTTTTTTCTCCGACAAACGGATTGTACTTCTTTTCCTGGCCTATGGTCGTATTTCCCATATGACCGGGATAAACCTTAACATCATCTCCAAGTACAAAAAGTTTGTTTTGTATATTGGATTTAAGTGTTTCAAAATTTCCGCCCGGCAGGTCGGTACGACCCACTGAGCCGGCAAAAAGAGTATCGCCGACAAAAACATGCCCGTCGGTATATAAAGATATCCCTCCCTGCGAATGACCGGGCGTATGAATCACTTTCAATGTAATTTTGCCGAAGGAAACGGTATCGCCATCTTCAAGAGTTCTGTCCGGCTTTGGTGAATTTTCCACCGGAATTCCCCAGGCAGATCCATGAGCTGAAATTTCGTCAAGCATGTGTGCATCCAGGGGGTGTATCAGAATTTGAGCCCCAGTTGCATCTTTCAGCCTCTTGTTGCCGCCGACATGATCAAAATGGCCATGCGTATTAATTATATATTTTAATTTCAGGCTTGATTCCGCCAGAGACATAAGAATTCGATCCACTTCGTCTCCAGGATCTATAACAGCAGCCTGTAAAG
Organism: Thermodesulfobacteriota bacterium; assembly: GCA_034189135.1. Classification (NCBI taxonomy): domain Bacteria; kingdom Pseudomonadati; phylum Thermodesulfobacteriota; species Thermodesulfobacteriota bacterium. Next base: position 21,308 of record JAXHVO010000080.1, read on the forward strand.
TTTCTTCACATCCCAAAATAAAACAATTTGCCTGAATCGGTCCCAGCGTCAGTGATTTGATTATCAAATTATCCTCCCACGTTATGTTTTAGTATTTTCCCTTTCCTTTGGAAGCAGGTCACGTTTGCCCGCTCATTTATTTAACACGCTCAATCTATTTTATGTCTTCATCTATTTCGATTTGAAAAGCCTCTTTTTCATGTGCGATACGAATGCTGTCAATAATTCCATTAATAAAAGCACCGGATTCTTCGGTGCCGAATTTTTTCCCTATGTCCACCGCCTCGTTTATAGATACCTTTGAAGGGATATCTCCACAGCAGATAATTTCATAGGCTGCAATCCTTATGATGTTCCTGTCTACCGGAGACATACGGCTTATTCTCCAATTTTCAGAGAACCGCTCAATAATCGAGTCGATTTTATCACGGGTGCTTATAACCCCTTTAACCAGTTCTAAAAAAAAGGATCGCGCTTTATCCGGTGGGTTGAAACAATCACAAAAACGTTCCATCATTTCATTGGAGGTATTGCGGTTTACATCCATAAAAAAGAGAGCTTGCATGGCAAGTTCTCTTGAACGTCGCCGATTTCCCATGATTATGCTTTTGCTACAACTTCAACCAGGTTTGCCATTTCCAGGGCAGAGATCGCTGAACTCCAGCCTTTATTCCCTGCTTTTGTTCCTGCACGTTCGATCGCCTGTTCAATGGTATCCGTGGTTATGATTCCAAAAATGACCGGAACTTCGGATTCCATGCTGACTGCAGCGATCCCCTTTGACACTTCGGCGCTCACATATTCAAAATGCGGTGTCGCGCCGCGAATGACAGCACCCAGGCATATGACTGCATCATACTTTTTCTTTTTTGCCATCTTTTTTGCCACCAGAGGTATTTCAAAGGAGCCTGGTACTTTTACGATATCTATATCTTTGTCATTGACACCGCTTCGAAGCAAGGCATCTACAGCACCACCCATAAGTTTGTCTGAAATAAAATCGTTAAACCGGCTTACAATAAGGGCGAATTTTCTGCCTTCCCCTAAAAGCTGGCCTTCCATAATATTTGGCATTTGATCTCCTCCTATCAATTATTTTATGAGTAATAACAATTTGTACCTTTTGGTTGATTAATTGTTAATCGAACACCCGCCGGCTTTTTCCAAAGGCCTTATGGCGTTGCATCAAAATTAAGCAGGTGCCCCATCTTAAGTTTTTTGCACTCAAGGTAACCTTTGTTGTATTTATTTGGCTTTATTTCTATCGGAACCTGCTCGACAATACTGAGTCCATACCCCTGAAGGCCGATCATTTTTTTCGGGTTGTTGGTTATGAGTCTCATCTTTCTGACTCCGAGATCAACCAGTACCTGTGCGCCGATACCGTAATTTCTTAAATCCGGTTTAAAGCCGAGTTCTTCGTTTGCCTCAACAGTGTCCAGCCCATGATCTTGCAATACATAAGCTTTTAATTTGTTAACCAGGCCGATACCTCTGCCTTCCTGCCGGATATACAGGAGGACTCCTGAACCTTCCTTGTCCATCATCTCCATGGCCTTGTGCAGCTGATCCCCACAGTCGCATCTGAGAGATCCGAAAATATCTCCGGTCAGGCATTCTGAGTGAACCCTCACCAGGATCGGTTTTTCAGGGTCGATTTCACCCTTGACCAGGGCAATGTTTTGTATATCCTCCATATCATTTTCATACACAATCACATTGAATTTGCCGGCATGGCTGGTAGGAACAACTGTTTCCACAACCCGGTGAACAAAAGATTCAGTTCTCATGCGGTATTCAATGAGATCTGCAATGGTACATATGCCGATACCATGCTCTTTACTGACCTTTTCCAAAGAGGGCATCCGGGCCATGGTCCCATCATCGTTCATGATTTCACAAATAACAGCTGCAGGCTTTAAACCGGCAAGTCTTGCAAGATCAACAGAACCTTCCGTCTGACCGGATCGTACCATCACTCCGCCTTCCCTTGCCCGCAGTGGAAATACATGCCCGGGTCTGACAAGGTCAATGGGTTTGGCGTTATCTCTGATTGCGGTGTGGATGGTGGTGGCACGATCTGCAGCGGATATTCCGGTGGTTACACCGCATCTGGCCTCAATGGAAATGGTGAACCCTGTCTGAAACTGGGAGGTGTTGTTATCAACCATTAGCGGAAGATCGAGGGAATCAAGCTTTTCTCCTGTCATGGAAAGGCAGATCAGCCCGCGTCCGTATTTGGCCATGAAATTTATGGATTCAGGCGTAACCGCTTCAGCAGCCATGGTAAAGTCCCCTTCGTTTTCACGGTCTTCATCATCCACCAGAATGACCATGCGACCGGCTCGAATATCTTTAATGGCGTCTTCTATTGCAATAATGGACATTTTATTTATCTCCTGAATAGTTTGATATTGATGAATCTAAAAAAAACCTTTTCCCCTCTGTCAGCTTCGGCAGGTTAAGCAAAAGGGAGATTTTAAACATACTACCAAATTTTAAATAAACCCTGTCTTGCCAAGAAGCTGCATGTCAATGGATGATTTTTCAGTGTCTGGGTCATTGCCGCTTACCTTGCTTTGGGTTACAAAGCGTTCAACATATTTTCCGATCATGTCTGTTTCAACATTAACCGAATCCGATATTTTTTTAAAGGCAAGAGTGGTCAGCTTTGCCGTATGCGGAATAATGCTCACCTGAAAGCTTTCATGATCGCATTCATTTACGGTCAGACTAATACCGTCTACGGCCACAGACCCTTTTTTTATGATATAATACGAAACAGACTCCGGGACATTAAAGGTAATCACAATTGCATTTTCTTGGGTCTTACTGCTTTTTATTGTTCCGATAGCATCGATATGTCCTGAAACAAGATGTCCGTCTATTCTGTCGGAAATGCGCAGGGCTCTTTCAAGGTTTACCCTGTCGCCGATTTTTGCTTGGCCCAGAGTGGTCTTTGCCACCGTTTCAGGAGAAAGATCCACCTCAAACCGTGTTCCGCTGAAAGACACTACGGTCAGGCATGCACCATTTACCGCAATGCTGTCGCCAATTTTTGTACTTTCAAGCTCTTTATCGGCATTGATGGCCATACGTCTGGTCTGACCCGACCGCTTTATTCCAGAAATGGTTCCAGAACCTTCTATAATACCTGTGAACATGAATCAATATACCCTTCGATCATGACATCATCGCCGAATCGCCGGACATTGATATCTTTTAGCGAAATTGACTCGCTCATTAACTTCGGACCGGTGCCACTGCATATGGGGATACCATCGTCGCCACCGAGAATTCTGGGAGCATAAAAAAAAATAACTTTGTCAACAATCCGGGCTGCCAGAGACGAAGCGATGACCCGGCTTCCGCCTTCAATAAGAAGATTGGTGATACCTAACTCCCCAAGGGTCCCCATCAGAATATCAAGATCAATAAGCCCGTTTTTCACCGAAGCTTCAAGAATTCGAACGCCTTTGTTTTTTATGGCCGCCTTTCCACCCTCTGAAGCAGAGGCTCCGGTAACCATGATCGTATCAGAATCGGAATCAAGGTGCAATATTTTGGCATCTTGGGAAATTGAAAGATGGGTATCAAGGATGATCCTTATCGGGTCTGAGTCCTTCATGCCTTCCAAACGGGTGGTTAATCTTGGATTATCTTTATTAACGGTATTGATTCCCACCATAATTGCATCGGCAGCATGCCTGAGTCTATGAACAAACCTTCTGGATTCCTCACCGGATACCCATTTCGAATCCCCTGTTTTTGTTGCAATTCTTCCATCCAATGTGGCGGCACATTTTATAATAACGAACGGACGTTTCGTTTGGACGTATTTTATAAAAGCTTCGTTCAGCCTTTTGGCCCTGTCTTCATATAGGCCTGAAGAAATATCAATGCCTTGTTTTTTTAAATAATCGATACCGCCCCCTTCTACATCGGGGTTGGGATCTTTCATGGCCACCACGACTCTGCTGATACCAGCCGCTTTGATTTTTTCAGTGCAGGGGGGTGTCCGACCATGATGATTACAGGGTTCAAGGGTGACATACAGAGTGGCTCCTTTTGCCAGATTTCCCGCAGCATTTATGGCATTCACTTCTGCATGGGCCTTCCCCACAGCTTCATGATATCCCGATCCAACCACAATGCCGTCATTAACCACCACAGCACCGACCATGGGGTTCGGTGAAGTAAAACCCCTGCCCTTTACCGCAAGGTCTAAGGCCATTTTCATGAATGCGTTATCATCCATTACAATTACTGCTTGCTTAAAAGGCCCTTAAGCTCTGAAACAAAATCGTTTACATCCTTAAATTCCCGGTAAACAGAGGCAAACCTGACATAGGCCACATCGTCCATCTCATGCAGTTTTATCATAATTTTTTCACCAAGGTTTGTGGAAGGGATCTCTTTTTCCCCGGTTTCCCTGAGGTCACGCTCCAGGTCATCTATAAAATCTTCGATGACATTCATGCTGATGTTTCTTTTTTCACAGGCTTTTTTAATGCCGGAACGAATCTTTTCGCGAGAAAAAACTTCTCGACGACCATCCTTCTTGATAATCATAATGGGGATTTCTTCTATATGTTCATAAGTAGTAAACCTTCTGCTGCATTCGAGGCATTCCCTGCGCCTGCGAATGACATTGCTGTCCTTGCTCAACCGGGAATCTATAACCTTGTTGTCAATTTCTCCACAGAACGGACATTTCATGTGTTTTCCCCCTGCTTGCTGGTGTTAAGCTTAATCACTTCAATGCCTGCTTCTTTCAGCATTTCTTCGGACATGGAATCTGCATACCCGGAACTGTAATAAATTTTTTTTAATCCGGCATTAATAATCATTTTAGCACAGATTGAACACGGAAGGTTTGTACAAAAAAGAGTTGAACCTTTTATGGAAACACCATGAAATGCGGCCTGAATAATGGCATTCTGTTCTGCATGAATACCCCGGCACAACTCATGCCTTTCCCCGGAGGCCACGTTCATCTGCTCCCGCAAGCACCCTGTGTCAATGCAGTGTTTTATGCCACTAGGTGCTCCGTTATAGCCGGTGGACAGAATCCTTTTATCTTTTACGATAATGGCGCCGACAGCTCGTCTTAGGCATGTGGACCGTTTTGCCACAAGCGCTGTAATATCCATAAAATATGCTTCCCACGAGGGGCGATGACCATTTCCGGGCATTTAGATGTTAAAACCTCCTGCAAAAACAGATTAAAATACGGCATTCAGAAATCATTCTCTTCATAAAGCGGAAAACCCCTGCAAAGCTCACTGACTGTTGCCCTGGCCTTTTTAACCAACCCATCGTCATCGGGTTTTTTTAGAATATCAACGATCAGCCTGGCTATCATTTCCATTTCCAGTTTTTTCATACCCCTGGTGGTGACGGCAGGGGTGCCGATGCGAATACCGCTGGTAATATGCGGGCTTAATTTTTCAAACGGGATTGAGTTTTTATTAACCGTGATGCCTGCTTTCTCCAGCACCGATGCAGCATCTTTGCCGGTAATCCCCAGATTTCGCAAATCTATAAGTATCATATGGTTGTCGGTACCACCCGAAACGAGGTTGATGCCATTTTCCATCAGATATTCTGCCAGGGCCTTAGCATTGTTTACTACAGCATTCTGATATAGTACAAAGGATTCGCTGGAAGCTTCCTTGAATGTCAGCGCTTTAGCTGCAATCACGTGCATGAACGGTCCGCCCTGCATTCCGGGAAATATTTCGCTGTTAATACGTTTACTGTAATCCGACCGGGCTAAAATTAACCCTCCCCTGGGCCCTCTTAAAGTTTTGTGTGTGGTTGAGGAAATCACATCGGCAAAAGGTATTGGAGAAGGATGAACGCCTGCAGCCACCAAACCGGCAATGTGTGCCATATCAACCATTAAATATGCGCCTGCCTGCTCGGCAATTTGAGAAAATCTTTCAAAATCTATGATACGCGGATAAGCACTGGCGCCGGCCACAATCATCTTCGGCTGATGCTTTTTGGCCAGTCGGGCCACTTCCTCATAATCAATAATCCCGGTTTCTTTTTTTATCCCGTAAGGAATGAAATGAAACAATCTGCCTGAAAAGCTCACCGGGCTTCCATGGGTGAGATGTCCCCCATGAGACAGGTTCATCCCCAGTACTGTATCACCTGGTTTTAAAAATGAAAAATAGATGGCCATATTCGCCTGTGAGCCTGAATGGGGCTGCACATTTGCATACTCTGCACCAAAAAGCCTTTTGGCACGGTTGATGGCCAGTTTTTCTGCAACATCCACCCATTCACACCCGCCGTAGTAACGTTTGTCCGGGTATCCTTCAGCATACTTATTGGTCAGTATACTTCCTTGGATTTCCATGACTGCCGGGCTTGTGATATTTTCAGCCGCAATGAGCTCCAGGGTATCTTTTTGTCTTTCAAATTCTTTGGTAATACAATCGGCAATATCTGGATCAATTGTTTTAACGTATTTCAGCCGCAAAACTAGTCCTCTTGTTGTTGCATTATCAATGGTCCCAAAATCATTAGTCAGGAATCGATTGTGTCAAATTGATTTATTCTGGCCAGGTGCCTTCCACCATCAAATGGAGTGTCAAGCCAAACCCTTACGATTTCAAGAGCAAGCGTCTCACCAATCATGCGTCCACCCATGACCAGTATATTAGAATCATTATGACGCCGGCTCATTTCGGCAGAAAAAGGCTCGGTACACAACGCCGCTCTGACATGAGAAAATTTGTTGGCAACCATTGACATACCGATCCCTGTTCCGCACATGAGTATGCCTCGGTTGAAATTTCCCTGGGAAACCATGGAAGCCACTTTTTTGCCAAAATCAGGATAATCCACCGACTTTTCACTGTCAGTGCCAACATCTTCAACGTCTATTCCTTTGCCGACAAGATAGTCTTTGACCCTTTCTTTTAACGGATATGCAGCGTGGTCACATCCTATAATGATCGGTGTATGGGTATCATTCATTGTTTATTTTATCTCCAGCTTGGGTTTATATTGCAATACAGCAGTCTTAAATAAGTCAAAAAGTGTGGCAAAACACACTCATACTAAGAAGCGCCGCCGACGCCATCAACATTATATGAATAAATTATAAAACCGCAAGTAAAAAACTCTTTTATAAACAGAAACGAATTGGCCGGATATTTAATAATCGTGGATCGAGGTATAAAGAAATGGCTATAAAATATCTCAGGGGATTTAAGGAAAATAAAAGGTTCCTAAAAAAAACTACTTATTATCGTACGCCTTAACTATGAGTGATGCGTTTGTCCCGCCAAAACCGAAAGAATTTGTCATGGCAATTTTAACATTCTTTTTACGGGCAACATTTGGTACATAATCAAGATCGCATTCTTCGGCTGGATTGTCATGGTTGATAGTCGGGGGGATCATCCCTTCATGAACCGTCAGAGCGGTAAATACCGTTTCAATTCCACCAGCACCACCAAGCAGGTGACCGGTCATCGATTTGGTAGAACTTATGGGAATTGAATAGGCTTTTTCATTAAAAACAGATTTGACCGCCCTGGTTTCATATAGGTCGTTAAGTTGAGTTGAAGTGCCATGTGCATTTATATAATCCACCTCGTCGGGCGAAATATTGGCGTCATCAATGGCCGCTTGCATGCACCTTATCATGCCATCACCATCCGGAGAAGGCGAGGTCATATGATAACCATCCCCGGTCATGCCGAATCCTATTATTTCCGCATAGATATGCGCCCCTCTCTCAAGTGCTTTTCCCAGATCTTCAAGAATAAGGATACCGCTTCCTTCGCCCACAATAAAGCCGTCACGGTCTCGATCAAAGGGTCGCGATGCTTTTTCCGGTTCATCATTGCGGGTGGACAGCGCTTTCATGGCATTAAACCCGGCAATACATGTGGAAGTCACCACCGCTTCAACGCCACCGGTAATCATGGCATCTGCAGCACCTCTTTGGATTATCTTGAATGAATCGCCGACCGCGTGAGCTCCTGCGGCACATGCGGTCGCAATGGAAGAATTGGGACCTTTGGCCCCAAAATGGATGGATATCATTCCCGGAGCCATATTTCCTATCATCATGGGTATAAAGAAGGGAGAGACTCTTTTAGGTCCTCTCTTATCAACAGATACAATGGTCCGTTCCATAATTCCAAGGCCCCCGAGGCCGCATCCGGTAATCACACCCACTCTGTCTGAATTGGAATGGTCAATCTTCAGCCCGGAATCTTCCATAGCCATACGCGTTGCCGCAATGGCATAGGAAATAAAGAGCTCGGTACGTTTTGCCTCTTTGGTGGGAAGAAATTCTTCAGGATTAAAGCCCTTTACCTCGCCGGCTATTCTGGTTTTAAAATTGGTGGCATCAAACCGGGTGATCTCACCAATTCCCGATTTGCCGGAGCAAAGATTCTCCCACGTTTCATCTACCCCTATACCCAGGGGTGTTACAAGTCCGACTCCTGTAATTACAACCCGCCTGCCCAAGAAACCTCCTTATTGGGGTGAGACCTCCTGTTTTCGTCAGAAGTTTTAACTTCAAACCACAAAAAAGAGGTCCCCTATTTTAATGACAAAAAGTCTGTATTCCCAGCGCTTCCAAGCCGGTTAGTTATTTTGTCATTGGAAATCAGGATGTTGTCTGAACATAGCTTTCAGTTCAAACGCTATTGATCAATAAAATCGGTTTTATTATGACTGTGCGTTGATGTAATCAATGGCATCTTTGACGGTTACAATTTTTTCTGCATCTTCATCAGAAATATCCGTATCGAATTCTTCTTCCATTGACATAATCAGTTCTACAAGATCAAGTGAATCTGCACCCAGGTCATCTACAAAGGATGCTTCCGGTACAATTTCTTCAATAGCCACACTCAATTTTTCCGCAATAATTTTTTTCATTTTATCTTCAACAGACATCTAACTTTCCTCCTTTCATATATACATGCCACCACTGACATGAATGATCTGTCCTGTAATATAGGACGCTTTTTCCGAGGCTAAAAAAGCGATAACGGATGAGATATCCTCAGGTTTTCCGGCCCGCCCAAGCGGAATCTGACCAAGCATTGCTTTTTTTACATCCTCAGGAAGAGATGCGGTCATATCCGTTTCGATAAATCCCGGTGCAATTGCATTGACCGTAACACCCCTGGATGCCAGTTCTTTGGCGGCTGTTTTAGTAAGCCCGATGATTCCCGCTTTTGAAGCCACATAATTGGCCTGTCCCGGGTTGCCAATCACGCCGACAATGGAGGCCAGGTTAATAATGCGTCCACTGCGCTGTTTCATCATGACTTTTGCAGCAATCTTGATGCAGCGAAATGCACCCTTTAGATTTATATCCAAAACGGCATCCCAGTCGCTTTCCTTCATGCGCACCAGAAATCCGTCTTTGGTGATGCCCGCATTGTTCACCAGCACATCGATCCGGCCTGTTTCATCAACGATGGTTTTAAAAAAATCGACCACCTCTTCTTTTGAAGCCACATTTACGCTTTTGCCTATGGCCGATCCGCCTGCATCAGCAACAAGCTTTTCGGTTTCATCGGCCGCGGCTTTTTCAGCATCAGGATCAACCGGTGAAAAATAGTTAAAATAAATACGTGTATTCGTTCCTGCAAGTGACAGGCAAATCGCTCTTCCAATACCCCTAGATCCTCCTGTCACCACCACTGTACGTTTGTCAGAATTTTGCATCATTCCCTCTCAAATAAAATATCTGCCACTTTATCCATGTCTGCAATAACTCCCTGATAGCTAGAAATCAGCTGTTTATAAGACACTTTTTCCAAAAAGGCGGAAACAGCGTTGGCCTCAAACATTCCTGATCCGCTAACAATCTTAATAATATTTTGTGCAACCAGTTGCGAAACCTCATTGGCGAATATCCTTGACATGGCTTTGAGTTTTTCAGTATCACGCGTGCCCGCTTTTTCCGCCATACCCGCTCTACGAGCCAGGCTTGCTCCGATCTCGACATGTGTCATCATATCAGCCAGGCAAAACATAATATATTGTTTCCGGGTCATTTTGTTTTCATGCACCAGCTTGATTGTATCATTTAAGGCATCGGCAGCTGTTGAATAAAAACCGCATCCCAGATCTTTTGAAGCTTGGTTCAGCTTTTCCATTTCCAGGCTGATTTGTTTGTAAAACTCTCCCTTTGATTTTATGGTCTTTCTCCAGCGGAAGATGCTGATAATACTCTGCTGAATTTCACTGGTTCCTTCATAAATACAGGCTATTTTTACATCTCTTTTGATTTTTTCTACCTCAAATTCGTTAATATACCCGTATCCGCCCAGTGCCTGCATGGCATCGTCTGCGGTTTTATTGGAAACTTCAGTCGCATAATATTTTGCAATGGAACCTTCGACATCCAGATCATTTTCTCCTGTGTCCAGCCTGGTTGCAATTTCTTCAACATAGGATGCCGCTGCTTCAAGCCTTACCGCATTGGGCACGATCAGTTTATGGGTATAACCCTGCTTTTCCGATAATGCAGAACCGGAGACAACCCTTTGCTTTGCATAGGGGATCACAATGTCCAGCGCTGCCTCTCCGGGACCTAAGCCCATTGCAGCCACCATAAGCCGTGTATAGCCAAAAACCTTGTTTGCCTGTTTTAATCCTTTACCCGGCACACCGCCGATAAGATTTTCAATGGGGACAAAGACATCCTCGAAAGTAAGCGGGGAGGTCTGTGATGACCTTATTCCATGTTTTTCTTCACTCTTTCCTGAAGAAAAACCTTTGGTACCCTTCTCAATGACAAAAAAGGTAAGTCCCTCCGGGGTTCTTGCAAGAAGTGTAATGAAATCAGCAGCTCCTCCAGTGGAGATAAACTGCTTCGTTCCGTTTATTTTGTACCCGATGGTTTCACCGGAATCGTTAAATACAGGATCAGCCTTGGTCTTTATCCCGGCCACGTCGCTTCCGGCGGCAGGCTCCGTTACCGCATAAGCGACCAGCGAATTTCCCTGGGAAATGGCGCCAAGCCACTTTTTCTTCTGTTCTTCAGTCCCACCGACCAGTAAGGGGTCAGCCCCCAGTTGAATAGCAAAAAAAGCAGTGGTAATTCCCAAGCATATTTTGGACATTTCACGGGTAACTGCGACACAATCCCGTGTGCCGCCTCCCATTCCTCCATAAGCTTCCGGAATCATCAAAAGCTGCAACCCGATTTCCGGACCGAGCATCTCCCGGATTACCTCTTCAGGAAATATTTCCTTTTTATCAAACTCGAGAATTTTTTCTTTGGTAAGTAACCGCTTTCTAAGCTGCCCGACAGTATCTAGGACCATTTGCCTTGATTCAAGATCAAGACCCATAAGAGCTGTTTGGGTGTTATTGGAAGAAGACATCTGTAGCTTTCCTTTTTAGGCCATTGCTATTCTTCGGTTTCGATCACACTGCGCCCTTTGTATGTGCCGCAACTTGGGCATACATGATGGGGAAGAGTGGCCTCCCCGCACTGAGGACATTCCACCACATTAGGGCCAGCAACTTTTTGATGGGTTCGCCGTTTGTCCCGTTTTGACTTGGATGTTTTTCGTTTTGGTACAGCCATAAGTAATCTCCTAACTACATAAAAATATTTATAATACTATACAAATCACTACTTTTTAACGAAGTAGTGGCTTTAGTAATTGAAATAGAGAAGCTTGTCAAGGAATTTCCTATATTTTTGTATTGCCGACTTGTGTTCTTTTTGCTTATATGCTACCTATAACCAGCTTCAACAAGCAGGCAAATATGATGTAACCATTCTATATTATATGATATAGTTGCTTGCAAGACCTTTATATATATTTTGTTTTTATCATTTCCGAGATAGTGGCATTACATTAGTTTTACAAAAAAAAGACTCAATCAGCGGTTTTACCAATTTCCCCAGGTTTACTTATTGTAGTTAAAAATAAGTAATAAATAAGTCATTTTAACCCGGCAGGATGAAATCTTGGAAACCTACCGTTTTAAAAAGATCTTTGAATTTAATGCTAAAGGCAAGCATACTATTTTTTAAAAAGAAGAGGTGAAATGGAAAAAATTATAACTCGATTCCCCCCCAGTCCAACCGGATACCTACATATCGGTGGGGCAAGAACCGCTCTGTTTAACTGGCTGTACGCACGTCATATGAAAGGTAAATTTGTTTTGAGAATTGAAGATACGGATACAGCACGCTCCACGCAGAAATCGGTAGATGCTATCTTTGAATCTCTTGAATGGCTGGGGATAGACTGGGATGAAGGTCCCTTTTTTCAATCCCGGCGGTTTGATATTTACACCGAATACATTCAAAAACTCCTTGATTCACGATCAGCTTACTATTGCACATGTTCATCTGAAAAGCTTGAAGACATGAGAAAAAAAGCGATGGAGGTCGGTGGTAAGCCAAAATATGACGGTACCTGCCGTGAAAAAGATCTCGGCAAAACCGATAATGCCGTCATTCGATTTAAAACTCCGAGTTCAGGAACCACCGTTCTTGAAGATGTCGTTAAAGGCAATATCGTTTTCCAAAATGAAGAACTGGATGATTTTATAATTGCCAGAAGTGACGGTAGCCCTACATACAATTTTGTAGTGGTTGTGGATGATATTACCATGGGAATAAATATGGTGCTCCGGGGCGACGATCATGTGATGAATACACCCAAGCAAATCCTTCTTTATAAAGCTTTAAATAGCCCCTTGCCCACTTTTGGCCACGTTCCCATGGTATTGGGCAGCGATCGGACACGACTGAGCAAACGTCATGGTGCTATGTCCGTTACCGCTTACAGAGACATGGGATATTTGCCGGATGCTTTTATCAACTATCTGGTTCGGCTGGGCTGGTCGTATGGAGACCAGGAGTTTTTTTCAAGGGATGAACTCATAGATAAATTTTCCCTTGAGAACATTGGCCGCAGTGCGGGGATTTTTAATCCTGAAAAGCTTCTTGCGCTAAATGCGGATCATATAAAGGCTACTCCTCCGGATAAACTGATTAATTATCTGGCCCCCTTTTTAAATAAAAAAGGCTATAGTTTCCATAAAGGGCCTTTTATGGAAAGCGTTATTAAAACCCTAAATGCCCGGAGTAAAACTTTGAAAGATATGGCTGATGACGCCGGTTTCTATTTCACCGATGCCGTATCGTATGATGAAAAAGCCGCCAAAAAATCTTTAAAGCTCGCTTCGCTTGAGCCTCTCCGGTTGTTGTTGGATCAGCTTGAAGCGCTGGATGACCTCAAGGAAGTGGATGTGGAGAATTCATTTAAGGCGGTGATGGAAAAAACAGGTCTTAAGCTTGGCAAAATTGCCCAGCCCGTGCGTGTTGCACTGACCGGAAGAACAGCCAGCCCAGGCATTTTTGAAATTATTGAAATTATAGGCAAAGACAGAGTCTTATCCAGAATAAAAGATGCCATTCAGTTCATTGAGAACAGGAAGGGTTGAAAAAAACAGGTACAGATTTGAAACGATACCCCCATAAGTTTAGAATTAATAAGCAAAGCGATAGCAAATGATATTGATTAATGGCCTAATATCCTGATAAAATTGTATTATGGAGAACACAAAACACCTAATTACCGGGATTATAATGGCGCTGTGCATCGTCATTTTCGGAACTGTAGGATATATAATCATAGAGGACTGGGGGGTTCTTGATGCGTTGTATATGACCATTATTACGATTTCCACGGTTGGGTACAGTGAGGTACACCAGGTCAGCAAAGCGGGGCGAATATTTACTATTGTGCTTGTTTTTTCCGGAGTGGGTTTCTCACTGTATATTGCTGCTGCTGTCGTGCAGTTCATGGTGGAAGGAAGAATCAGAATTATATTGGGGAGAAGAAGATTGGAAAAGAAAATTGACCGGATGAAAAACCATTACATTGTATGCGGATATGGACGTATCGGCAGGGTATTATGCAGAAACCTCAAAAGAAAGCCCCTTGACCTGGTGGTGATCGAGAAAAACCCGGAACTGATTCCTGTGATGGATGCCGATGGCGTGCTTTATATTTCCGGAGATGCTGCGGATGAGGAAAATTTGATACGGGCCGGTATCAAGCGGGCAAAAGGATTGGTCGCCGTGCTTGCCTCTGATGCTGACAATGTTTTTCTTGTACTTACCGCCAGACAGCTGGACCCTGATCTTTTAATAATGGCCCGGGCAAGCCAGGAAGAATCCAAGTCAAAATTACGGGCTGCAGGAGCCAATACGGTTGAATCTCCATATGATATGGGTGCTGCAAGTATGGCGCATCGTATTATCCGCCCCACAGTAACCAGTTTTTTGGCCCTTGCATTTGCCCATAAACGGAAAGACATCCAGATGGAAGAAATACCGGTCAGTGCTTCATCCGACCTGATCAATGTCATGTTAAAAGATACGGGGATCAGGCAAAAATTTAACCTGATAATTATTGCCATTAAAAAACCGGATAACAGTATGCATTTTAATCCTTCTTTCGAAGCCACCATAGAGATGGGAGATACGGTTATTGCGGTGGGGGAAGAGAAAAATCTCCAGAAGCTGGAGCACATCTTGAATCCATAAAAAATAGGCGGTAGGTTACAGTGTTAAATTTTAAGGAATGTAGAAATTGGGGTGAATTGAAATTAGGTTAGCAGTTGAATTGAATGCATTGATCAACAGCATAATGGCATGAAGGTCAAGCTGCCAACCTCATCAGCGCATACCAAGATCACAGAAATCAATAATGAATAAAACAAGATTCTCTGTACCCTTTGCAAAGTCAGCGGTAAAAATGGTTTTTTTGCCAAACGATTATATTTTATAAATGATTCTTTTTTCCGTAATGATAATATCCACATGCCTGTCATGGGATTCCACCGGCACCTGCTGAATGATCTGACTTTCAAAAGAAAGAGCGACCTTTCTGGTGGTAATTGGAAGTTTTGGAATAAGCCTGTCATAGTAGCCGTCGCCAGCACCTATCCTTCCCCCTTTTTCGTCAAAAGCAATTCCGGGAACGATTGCAATGTCAATGGATTCAATGGGCACTGTTTTGCAACGATCGGAATCAGGTTCTAAAATGCCTTGGGTACCTGGCTTTAAATCCCTGTCAATGTTGTCAATTTTCATTAACTTCATTTCGTAATGATTTGTGTTTGGGGCAGGAAGAACAACAATTTTATACAATTCAAAGCATCTTTTTATTATATCCAGCGAAATGACTTCGCAGTTGTTATTGATATAAAGCAGGGCGATTTTTGATTCAAGAAAGTTCGCAAAATTAAAAAGACGGTTTTCTATTTCTTTGGTTTTTTGTTTTATTTCATTATCGGATAAAACATTATATATGTCTGCAATGTCGCTGCGAATTTCTGATTTGGTTTTTAGTGTTTCTTCCATGTATTATCTCCTAAACAAGTATTACACAGTCCTTAGTATACAGAATTGATAATAAATGTCAACTTGCAATAATCATTGACTAATCAGCCTTGCGGTGGTATTTTTCATACTTTTATTGAACGATTGTTCAGTAACCTCTGATTTTCCCTTCCCTGGCGTGAGGGGCCCATTACTGCCAATTGGTGTAAGGAGTTTATGTTTCCATCATAAAGACACAAGGCTATAAAATAAATTATTCTAAAATATAGGGATTGTTATGCTTGAAATCAAGTTCGTGAGGCAAAATTTTTCAGATGTTCAAAAAGCACTTTCAGCAAGAGGTGAAACCGTTGAAATTGATAGCTTTAAAGATTGCGATGCACGCCGCAGAGAGATTCTCGTTGAAATTGAAAAGCTCAGACATAACCGCAATGTGGTGACTGACCGGATTGCGGCCATGAAAAAAGCCGGGGAAGATGCTGAAAGCCTTGTCGTTGAGATGCGTGGAGTTTCTGCCAGAATCAAAGAGCTGGATATATCTTTGTCGGAATATGAAGAAAAATTAACCAAGATTCTCCTTGGATTGCCGAACATACCCCATTCATCGGTTCCGGTTGGGAAGGACAGCCTGGAAAATCCGGTTGTGAAAAAGATCGGCGAGCCACCTGAATTTGGGTTCGATCCACAGGCTCATTGGGACCTGGGCCAAAAATTAGGAATACTTGATTTTGACCGAGCAGCCAGGATGGCTGGTGCGCGCTTCCCCCTTTATTTTGGGGCAGGAGCAAGACTGGAAAGGGCTTTAATTAATTTTATGCTTGATATCCATACCCAGGAACATGGTTATAAGGAAGTCCTCCCCCCTTTTATGGTGAATCGAAAATCCATGACCCACACCGGTCAATTACCTAAATTTGAAGAAGATCTTTTTAAGCTGGAAGGATGGGATTATTTTTTGATACCCACAGCGGAAGTTCCGGTCACCAATATTCACCATAACGAGATTCTGGATGAGAATATGTTGCCAGTGTTATATACTGCTTATACACCATGCTTTCGATCAGAGGCCGGATCTTATGGCAAAGATACCAGGGGGCTGATACGGCAGCATCAGTTTAATAAGGTTGAACTGGTTAAATTTACCCTGCCGGAAACATCCTATGAGGAGCTTGAAAAGCTTTTAAGTAACGCTGAATCAATTTTACAGCGCCTTGAACTCCCTTACCAGGTGGTAAACCTCTGTACAGGAGATCTGGGTTTTTCTGCAGCCAAGACCTATGATATTGAAGTCTGGATGCCTGCCCAGGGAGTTTATAGAGAAATTTCATCATGCAGCAATTTTGAAAATTTCCAGGCCAGACGTGCAAATATCCGTTTTAAGACAAAGGGGAAAAAGGGCACACAGCTTGTTCACACACTAAATGGATCAGGGCTTGCTGTGGGCCGCACCGTTGCGGCCATTCTTGAAAATTTTCAGCAACCGGACGGTTCGGTGATTTTACCAGAGGCACTCAGACCGTATATGGGAAATATGGAGAGAATAAAGTTGTGAAACTTAATAATTTTCCAGAAGAGATCCGGCCTTATGTCATCCCTCAAGTTAAAGGAGAGATGATCTACCGCTGTTTGAACTGCAATAAAGAGTTTGACATAAAAAAGCTTTTATATACCTGTCCTGACTGTGGCCAGGTACTATTAATTTATGATAAAAATTTTAATCTCTTAAAAGAGGTCGGTGGGAAAACCTGGCGCAAAATTTTCGATTACCGCAAGATGCTTACGATCCCTGCGCTAAAAGGCATCTATCGTTATCATGAATTCATCGGTCCGGTGATCCCCATTGATGATGTAATTTATCTGGGAGAGGCCCATACCCCTGTTATTGAAGCCAATGCGTTTCTGCAGCAAAGGGTCGGAATCCAGTTTTATTTTAAAAACGATGGACAGAATCCCAGCGCATCTTTTAAAGACCGCGGCATGGCCAGTGCTTTCAGTTACATTAATTTTCTAATAAAGCACGGTTTTATTTCAAACGTGCTTGCAATATGTGCTTCCACTGGTGATACTTCTGCAGCTGCAGCATTATATGCAGGATACATGAATCCTAAGGTCAAATCAGCAGTGTTGTTGCCCCATAAAAAGGTGACCCCTCAGCAACTCTCTCAGCCCTTAGGTAGCGGTGCAAGCGTATTTGAAATTCCCGGTGTGTTTGATGACTGTATGAAGGTCGTGGAAGCCCTGTCTGAAAAATACAACGTGGCTTTACTGAATTCAAAAAATGCCTGGAGGATTCTGGGGCAGGAATCCTATTCATATGAAGTTGCACAGAATTTTGAATATGAGCTGAAAAACAAAGCCCTGGTTGTGCCCATTGGGAATGCGGGCAATATTACCGCAGTGATGAGTGGATTCTTGAAGTTTTTCCAAACCGGTATCATCAATGCGCTGCCAAAAATTGTGGGTGTACAATCTGTCCATGCCAACCCTGTGTATCGCTATTATCTGGAGCCGGATATTCAAAAAAGGAAATTTGTTCCAATAACAGTCAAACCAAGTGTGGCTCAGGCGGCAATGATCGGAAACCCTGTTTCCATGCCAAGGGTCATAAGCCTTGTAGATATGTACAACCAAGCAGCCGGGAAACAGAATGTCTTTTTTGTTGAGGTAGCTGAGCAGGCCATAATGGACTGGGAACTTCTGGCAAACAGGAATGGACATATTGCTTGTACCCACGGGGGTGAATCTTTGGCCGGCCTTGTTGAAGCCATAAATAGAGGGATTGTTAAAGACGATGACAGTGCCATTCTCGATTCAACCGCACATGCATTGAAATTTGCCAATTTCCAGCAGATGTATTTTGAAAACAGCTTTCCAGCAGAGTTTAAAATTAAACCCGATCCTGAGTTCAAAAATTCTCCGGCACTTATCCGCCCCAAACACAGTAAAAAGGTTCCTTCTTCCGGAATGCCGCTTACCGGAAAGGACCTTAAACAGTTTGTAAACAGCGTATCTGATGAAATTGCAACTTTATTGGAACTGAAAAAGATTTAGCGTGGAAAAAACAGAAAACGAAAAATATGAAGGTTCAAAAAGGTGAAAAAAGATGAAAAAAAAGCAGCCTATCTGGCCCGGATATTTACTTTTGATTATCTTTTTTATGGTGTCATGCAGCGGTGCCCAGCTGCGAAAAGAGCAGGCGGAAGCCTCCAGAAAAATTGGTGAAGCATACCTTAAAGATAAAAACTATACATATGCATTAAGAGAGCTTTTAAAAGCTGAAGAGATTTATCCTGATGATCATCTTCTTCAAAATTACCTTGGAATAGCATACAGACTAAAGGGAAAGCCGGATCTTGCCATAAATCATTTTAAGAAAGCGCTGAAACTAAAACACGATTATGCTCCGGCAAGAAATAATCTAGGAGCAGCCTATTTCGATAAAAAGGATTGGGATAGCGCGATAGCTTGCTACAAAGAAGTGGCTGAAAATCTTCTTTATGGAACGCCTCATTATCCTCTTTATAATCTTGGAAGAGCCTATTACGAAAAAAAAGAGTACAAGCTATCAGAAAAATTTTTTCTTGCTGCCATAGAGAAAAGGCCAAATTATTTCGACGCTCTCCACGGTCTGGGCCAAACATATATTGCCATGGGAAGAATTTCGGAGGCTGTGGCAGCTCTTGAAAGTATAGTAAAACAAACGCCTAAATTTGCAAATGAAAATGTTAATTTAAGCATGAACTACCGATTGACAGCTAAATATAAATTTGCAAAAGTATATTTTGATTTGGGGGGTGCCTATCGATTACAACATAAATACAGAAAGGCCTATAGCGCCTACAACAAAGTAATTAACCTTGTCCCTGAAACATCTTTGGCAGTTGAAGCTGAAAAAGAAATCAAGAGTTTAAAAAGATAAAAGAAGCTATAAAAAAAATCCGCTAAGCCTCAAAGCAAAGCCAATTAATTTTGCCATAAACCTCCCTTTTAGTCCACCATATGGCGCTGTTCAAGCTGAACAATTTTAGGTGTGATAAATATAAGAAGTTCCTCACTTATTTCTGATTTTCCTTCTTTTTTAAAGAGCCAGCCAAGCAGGGGGATATTTTGCAACCCTGGCCAGCCGGAAGTTGAAGAGGTTTTATTTGTTTTAACAATACCACCGATTACTATCGTATCCTGATCGTTGACTAAAAGTTCCGTTTCAGCTTCATTTTTAATGATTGAGGGTACATCAAAACCTGAGCCGGAAACGAAATCACCGACGTCGTCTTTGGTCACATGTATCTGCAATAAAACACGCTCATCCGGAGTGACCATCGGTGTCACTTCAAGCGATAGAACGATATCTTTAAATCTAACCGATATATCACCATCAGATATTTCAAAGTAGGGGTACTGAAACCCATGTTTTATCATAGCTGTCTTTCCGTCAAGTGTTAATACTTTGGGAGAAGAGATTATTTTTCCTTTTCCACGGGTTTCCATAGCCGTTAATTGTGCATTTAGCACAAACGGAGTTCCGTTAACCTTGGTAAAAGCAAGACCTATGGTTCCTGCACTTGCGACAGGCAGATTCATTGCAACATCACCTGACAGATTTCCGCTGATCCTCTCTGGTGAATTCCAGGGCCCTATGTCTGCAGACCAATCAATACCGATTTCATTTGTAAAATCAGTATTTATTTCAACGACTTTTGCTTCGATCATCACCTGGGGAGTTACCTTGTCCAGTTTCTGAATGATTTCTTTAGCCCGCTTTACCGAATCAGGCACATCTGTAAGTATAACCATATTAAGGCGCGCATCAGTCGAAACAACTCCACGGTCGGGATTAAATATGCTTATGCCTGTGACTGCAGTATTCTCAAACCCTCTAAAACGACTTTTAGTGCCCTTTGATATTATTTTTTCAGTGCCTTTTTTTATAAGGTGAGCTATCGCCAATTCACTTGCACTGGTATAGCTGATGGGTAAAAATGCGGTTATTAAATCTTCCTGCTTTTTGGCTTCCTGCTTTGCTTTCAGTTTTTCTTTTCTTTCTACTTCTTCTTCTTTTAATGTCTCAAGTGTGGCAATTCTTATAATATCTCCTTCATAGATTCTGCCCAGTTTATTCATCTTAAGAACAAGGTCGAGAACCTGATCCCATGGTACTGGTTTGTCAAATGAAAGCGTAATTTTTCCGGTAACATCTTTGTCAATAGCGAAGTTTTGTCCGCTTATTTCTTTTAAAATTCGAAATACATTTTTTATATCGGTGTCATAAAAATCAAGCGCTATTTTTTCTCCGGTATACTTTTTTGCTGTTTCTCCATAGTAGGCTTCAACAATTCGTGGTTTTCCGGAATGAGCTTCAATTCTTCGCTGGCGTTTCAGATCATAAAGGTCTTGATCGCTCTTGTCGAATAAAACCACGCCGGGTTTATCACGTTCCACTTTTTCATACTCTTTCTCCTGGGACATATCGGGTGTTTTTGCAATTGGCATTTTTTCGGCGACTGAATCTTTAATATCCATCTGGGCAAAAACTTTTTTCCACGATGGCAGGTCAGCCTGTTCAAATGGTTTAGGCGGAATTGAAGAGGCTTCAAAATGGATTAAAAGAAGGTCCTCTTTTTGTTCAAGAGTGTAAGGAACCCTTTCTCTCAGTTCTATGGCAACCATAGAGGTGTTTTTTACGGTAGTCTTGAAGAACGGAGTTATTCGATCTACCGCACTTTCAAACCGTGTGGTGATAAGCGGACGTTTTCGATATTTTGGTAGTTTTGTATTAAACAGGTTGATACGAAGTAATCTGTCCGTTACTTCAACAAGCTCGTGGTTCACTGGATGGGTGGTTCCAATTATTACAGTCGATTTTCCGGTTTCTTTGCCAAGAAAATCTATACGATTGACCCACGCGGGTTTGGTATATGCATAGGCCGGTTTCATTTTTTCAGCAACGACAATTGGTTTTTCTTCCGGCACAGGAGCTTTCTTTTCAGGAGTAATAGCTTTTTCGGATGTAATAACCTTTTTAGAACTTGCCAAGACCGGGGCTATTTCATCTTTTCCTACATGAATCTCAAGACCGGTTTCCACCGGATATGCTGAGAAACTGGAAAGAAACTTCTTTTTTGTATCTAGCACAACCCGTACTTTGTCTGGATATCCAAAATGGCGAACCCGGCTTACCCACTTGCTGTTCGCCGGGACGGTCTTTTGTTTTTTAAAGGGGCTTTTGATGTTGTAAATATCAAAAACGATCCGTGCAGGGCTCTTTATCGTAAAAGATTTGTAATTTTTAATCACACCATCTGCATTAACGTTAATTTTTATCTTTTCTTCATATTTTAATACATAAACCGATTTCAGAATGCTTGCAGCCGGAACGATAGCATCGACAGGTTTTGTTGCCTGAACTAATTCAGCTGTCTCACTGGCTGCTGCCGAATCAGAAGAAGCCTGGGCTTCGGATGTCTTTGAAAAAGATATTTTGATACCGGTATCATCAGGAGTTACATCATAGGGGGTGTCCTTTTTCAAAGAGATCAGAATTCTGGTTGTACCTTCCTGGTCAGCCAATTCCGAAGTTTCGATTGATGAAATAAGGTCACTTTCCGGTGTATAAGTGCTTTGAATTGTTTCATCAAGACCGGTTTCGTGAAAATAAAAGAGAATTCCCAGAGGAATATCCTGCTTAATTGAAGTATAGGTTAAAAAGCGATTGCCTCTGACCGTAACAGTAGCCAATTCCGAATCTTCTGCCGTAATTAGGTTGGTGATAAGAGTGGGGGCAACGGAAACTTCAGCGTCATCTACTTTTTCGACATCAGCCTTGTTGGAAGCACATCCTGAAAATATCAATGCTGCTGATAAAAGTGAGGCAATTAAAGCTTTTTTTCTTAAAAATCGTTTGATTAAATGAATCATGCTGTTATTCTCCGGAAGGCTTTTGAAGTTTCATTTTTTTTTGGCGGACTTCTATATTGCCTTGAATATTTTGAATCTCTTCTTCAATAATAATATTGTCTTTTTCTATTTTTATTATTTTACCCGAGTTGAGTCCGATGTATGTTCCTTTTTTTATAACATAACCTTTGCCCGAGATTTCTTCTACAAGTGCTTTATTACCGCTTGGTGCACGAATTATTGCCACAAGTTTCAACTGGCCTAAAGAGAGCTTTTCAAGTGGTGTACGAGGGACACGCTTTTTCTTTTTTTTCCTGAAAACAGGTGTCTCTTTAAACAAGGGCTCAAAAGGGTCAATCTTCCCACGGGCAATGTAAGCACTGGGAGCGGAATCGGTTATGGAAGATGATATTATTTTATCCGACCCCTTTGTTGCTGCAACTGCTGTTTTATCTGATACTTTAGCTACTACTTTTGCAGTATCTGGCTTAGGCTTTAAAACATCTTTTTTTATTGGTAATTTATTACTGCCGGTAGATGATGGGACAGGTCTTTTCTCTTTTTTTGTGATTTTTATCTTTGAAATGTCCGATTTAGGTTCTAAAGTCATCTTCGGTTTTTGTGGCTGCACTGCCGGTCTTTTGCTTATCTTTACATCTCTTGCCGGCGAAATATCCGCTTTAGGGTTTTTTGCCAGATCGTGTTTTGTTAAAACCTTTGGTGTGCTTTTTACGGGTACAGTTTTTTCAGCTTTTGCAGCATCTTTTGATTTGGCAATTATTTTTTTGTAAACAATTTCAGGTTTCGCAGGTCGCTCTGACCGGCCGTCACATCCTGAAAAAAGACCTGCAACAAGAACCGATAGACCGATTAAAAAGACAACACTGCTTATCATAAAATGTTTATACATGATATATTAATTTTCCTGCGGATAATCTATTTTTTTCTTCTTCCTCTTTTCACCGGTTTTTTCTTTTTAGCAACAGGTTCAACAAATTTGTATGTCACAGCCGTACATGAAGTACTCAGTTTGCTGGTGGCTGGGTTTTTCGATTTATCTTTGCCCGCTTCATTTGGTACAGTTATTTCTATGTCTCTTATGTTTACGATTCTGGAAAGCCTTGCAACCTTGTTAAAGAAATGTACAATATTGTGGAAATTTCCCGCTACCTGGATGGATACGGGAATTTCAGCATAAAAATCTTTTCTGTTTTCACCTTTGGGTTGAAAAAGTAAAAATTCGAGTCCTGATTCCTTACCAGATGCAGACACTGCCGATATGAGAGAGGGGATTTCCTCTTTTTCCGGAAGAGACAGCATAACCTCTTTAAATTTACTTTCTGCCTCTTTTATTTTTTTTTGATATTTTTTAAGATCCCTTGCATTTTTTCTGGCTATAGTAAGTTTTTTTTCAAGTCTTCGAATTTGTTTATTTAAGTTTTTTTGGGTTTTTATTTTTGGAAGATAGGAAAAATAGACGAATGATCCTATAATGACCAGAAAAATTCCGCTGCATATAAGTATTCTTTGAACCTTGGACAATTTTTCGATCTTTTCAAACAAAGGCTCGGAAGATTTTTTTAAATCAATATTAGGCTTTTTCATTTCTTTTTGGATTTCTTAGTGTCTTTTTTATTTTGTTTGGTCAAGTCTTTCCTTGTACAGGAAATTTGAAAGTTTTTCAGGTCAGAATCTTTTACTTTTGTCTTTTTTATGGTTTTCAACTTCACTGCACTAAAAAGTCCGGAGCCCTGAAGGCGTGTCATAAAATCAGCAACCGTTTTGTTGTCCAGAGCAAGTCCATCAATTTCAATAGTTTTATCTCTTGATTTAAATCTCTTGAACCACATCCTTTTGGCAATTACCTTCAGGCTCATCGTATCAAGAAGACGAACAGGTTCAAACCGGTTTTTTTCAAGGCTTTCAATCACACTCGTTTTTTTCTTCAGGATTTCAAGCTTATTTTTTAGTAACGCGATTTCCTTATTTATCTTATCATATTTAGCGACTTCCTTTTTTGTCGTTTGTATTTTTGCTTTGAGGTTTGAAATTTTACTGCCTAAATTAATATGATAATAAACAAGAACAATTGCGACAAGAAAAAAGGAAAGAAAAAAAATAGAGACCTGCCGACGTATGTTCTCTTTTTTTCGTGCTGCTCGAAAGGGCAGCAGATTAATTCGTATCATTTGTCATCAACTTTTCTTATTGCAAGCCCCATGCAGATGGCTGCCTGAGGTGCAATTTCTTTTATAAATAACGGATCCAGGCTATCATCCACTGAAAATTTTCCAAAAGGATTAATGGTTTCAACTGCAGCAGACGCCTCTGTAGCCAGAAGTTCACGAAACTCTGCAATGTTGCCTCCTCCTCCGCTGAGGACAATTCTTTTGATCTGATCGTCAGGGTAAGTCGAGTAAAAAAAATCAAGGGCACGTCGTATCTCTGTGCACCAGTCGGAAACGATGGTTGAAGTAATTTCTTTCATGTCTTCCTCGGAAATTTTATCAGGTTGCTCCCCGAGCTTAATCTCATCAGCTTCCTCAAAAGAACAGTTGATAAGTGAAATGATCTTCTGGTTGATTTGACCGCAACCCAGAGAAACGTCTCTCATAAATACCGATGAAGATCCTTTAAGAATGTTTAACGATGTCTTACTTGCACCGATATCAATTAAAGCGATGTTTTCATCTTCTGTGGTATAATTAATTTCAAAAATATTCTGCAGTGCAAAGGCTTCTACATCTACAATGCAGGGGTTGAGACCGGCCAGGTTGACCAGGTTGACATAATCGTTTACCATTTCTTTTTTTGCTGCAACAAGAAAAACATTCATTTGGTTCGGGTTATTTTCGTTAGGTCCCAGTATCTGAAAATCAAGGTTAACATCACTGATGTCAAAAGGTATATACTGTTCTGCTTCAAATTGAATGCTTTCCTGCAACTGTTCTTCAGCCATGGTCTGCACGTTAATCTTTTTAACAATGACCGAATATCCTCCGATTGATAAGGCAACATTGCGTTTTTTGATGCTGTAAGATTTGAAAAGCTGGCGGATAGATTCTGCCACATCTTCAGGGTCGTTTATCGTTCCTTCTTCAATTAATCCAGGGGCAATATCGGTCAATCCAAATTTTTTAAGGACCTGTCCCCTTTTTGTTTCAATAATTTCAGCGGCCTTGATTGTCCTTGAACCTATGTCAAGGCCAACCAGTGATGTTTTTTTCCCAAATGCCATGAGAGACTCTTAATCGTTAAATATTTTATTTTTTTCCGAAAGATCGAACCCTAAAGCCAAAATGATCTTTCGTTTTGTTTCCATGCGGCAAGGCAAACCATTTTCTATGCGTGCTATAGTAATCGGAGAAACTTTGGCTTCTCTGGCAAGTTCGGCCTTACTCATCATGAGAGATTCTCTGGTTTTTTTTAGCAGATTTTTCTCCATGTGCAATATCTTCTGCAATAAAATTAATTAAAATCAGATTAATCTTTAAAACTAAGGATACAAAATAATCGATGTTCAGAATTTTCCAACTTAACGCGTTGCAAGTGTGATAGTGATCATCCCAAATATTTATCAGTAAGTCAAGTTAATTGTGTATTATTTATATATAATTATATTTATTTACTCTATATTGTGATGCTTTTAAATAAAATTACTACATCTTGTATAAGCGAATTATAATAGTTATCTCCAATTAGTTTTAACTTTAAACAATCCAAGTTTAGGTACCCCAATATTTAGCCGTTTACAGGGCGAACCTTGAAATGAGAAAGTAGCAATTGGGAAAGAATGTATGACCGGTATACCCCACTGGATGGGAAAAAGTTTATTCCCTATAAAATAAGGATTTTTTAAAAATAACAACGTGCCTTGGACGCTTACACTTTCTTATTGATTTTGGTCTAGACGCTGCTAGTTATGAAGCATATTAAAAGTAGCCAAAACGGTTAAAAAAATTGAAATTATTAAACCTGTTAAGCCGAAGAGCAGTGCATGCTGGTAAATAAATGTGTCAATGTCGTGGTGGGTTTCATTGATTTTGCTAATCATGTGCTGGGTGGAAAGCCAGGTATTGACTTTTCTTTCTATTTTTTTCATTTTTCCTGGTAACAATAAAAGAATAAATCCGAAAATAATCCCGGCAACACCCACAATCTTTCCAACCATAGCCATGGAACTTGAAATAATTTCGTTGATTGTAGCATATTTGGGGGAGTTAAAAAAAATATTAACAAAATTGGTGACATCAAGCTTAAACATTAAAAAAATGAGGATAAACCCGCTTCCAATAATTAAGCAACTTCCTGCAACGACATGATGTTTATAAATGATGCTTTCGGTCTGGATGTCTTTGTCAAGATAGCTGATTTTTTTATCCACGTCTATATAGCGGTTAAAAACATGGCTTACTTTTTTAGTGGTACTTGGAGAAATCAACAGTAGAAGCGAAAAAGCTGTTCCAAGGATTCCAATAATCAATGCTAAAATACCAATAGTTTGTAAAGCTATTTCCCAAAAAAAATCCATAATATTCCTCCTGGACAACTCACTAACCAGACTTTTTTATTCAACATTTCAGATATCGCAATCAGCATGTAAGATGGAAACATGCCCCCACCCTGTTGTTTAAGCAAAGGTTGTTGTAAACTTGAATTGCTTTCTGGTTAGGTTGTGAAATGAATTTTATGCCTTTTTGGTTAAGCAGTTTTTCGAGCCGCTTTTCAGGCTTCATCAATCCACTGACACCGGTGCCGGCCACAATAATTTCCGGCTCAGACTTAATCAGCCGATCTATATCATCGGATGACAGCATGTGGCCTTGTTTGCGCCGCCATAAATCCTCCACATGGCCGTCAGGATAGATGACAAGGTCGGAACTATATTTTGTTCCGCTAATAACCATAAAACCAAATGCAAAAGATTCTATCACTGCAGTCTTCCTCTAACAAATTTTTTAATGACCGCTTGCGCTGACTCAATTTTTGCGTTAATTAGTGCCTGAACGAAAAGTCATGGTTTTACGAGCCAGCCGGTTGGTTATGTTCGTTCATTAAATTACTACCGTTCAAAATGATGGCAGCCAGTAGTAAATCAAATCTTGGCTACCT
>JAXHVO010000081.1 GCA_034189135.1 Thermodesulfobacteriota bacterium
TTCCGTTTTAAATGAGGAAACTGTCTGAGTGTATTAGAAATCGTTGAGAAAGAACTTAAGTGCAATATGGTTTATTGAAGTAGTTGTAGTATTGAAATTAAATATAATACAGACAATTAGTTCTTTCTTTACGATTTCTTATATACGAGTTTTTCATCGTTTAAAACGGAATATATTTTTGAGAAACAGTATAAATATTGACACTATCAGCTGTTTTAGATAAATTTTATCTGGAAAGGAAAATGGCATGATTATCGGACTTGATGTTGGCGGCACCCATACGGATGTGGTTCTTTTAGACAAGGATGGTCTTCTTAGGGAGATTAAGGTAACCACAGACCCGTCAGATCTTTTTAACTCGGTATTGACCGGCCTGATAAAGATCACCGAGGGAATTGAACCTGAGAAGATCAAGCGCATTGTGCTAAGCACTACCCTGACAACCAATGCCATTGTCCAGAGAAAATTTTCCCCAGTGGGGATGATCGTCTCCGGCGGCCCCGGGCTTGATCCCGAACTGTATCGAACCAATAAAAATTATTTCGCCGTTTCCGGTTCCATTGACCACCGGGGGAAAGAAATTGAGCCGGTTAATGAGGACGAAATCAAAGAAATCGGAAACCGGTTTCAAAAAGAAAACATACCATGTCTTGGAGTTGTATCTAAATTTTCGGTACGAAATCCTGAGCATGAACGTAAAATTCATGAAATTTTAAAAGGCTCTTTCGAAAAAGTATTTTTAGGACATCGGATTTCCGGTAACCTGAATTTTCCCCGACGTATTGCCACCACTTACCTAAACGCAGCCGTTTACCCCATTCATAAAGCTTTTTATGAGGCCGTACAGAAATCTCTTGAAGCAAAGGGGCTGTCGCCTACGATTCGAATCCTCAAAGCGGACGGCGGAAATATGAATTTCAACTCATCCATCGATATTCCCGGACAGACCATACTTTCCGGACCTGCGGCAAGCATTATGGGGTCAGTGGCATTTAGTTCAAAAGATGAAGACACACTGATTATGGATATAGGCGGGACCACCACGGACATGTCCATCCTTATTGACCGTGTTCCCCTGTTGGCCCCTTTGGGTATCCGGCTGGGCCATTATAAAACGCTGATACGTTCTCTCGACACTCTTTCAATAGGCGTGGGAGGGGACAGCGCGGTAAAAATAAAAAACGGACAGCTTAACGTCGGTCCGGAACGACCCGGACCGGCCATGGCATTTGGCGGCCCGGTGCCCACTCCCACAGACGCTCTTTTTGTGCTGGATGAAATGAAAAATGGAGATCGGGAAAAATCTGTAAAGGGCATAAAACCCATGGCAAAACAACTCGGTCTTTCGGTTGAAGCAGCCGCTTTGGAAATATTTGAATTTACCTGCAAAAAAATCTTATCCGAAGCTGAAAAAATGATAGAACGGACGAATAAAAAACCGGTTTATACGGTTCACGAACTGCAGGAAGGGTACAAGATTGTTCCCCAGAAAATTCTGGTGCTTGGAGGACCCGCTCTCTGTTTTGCGACACATTTGGAAAGAATTTCTCCATATAAAGTAGAAGTTGTTTCCCGATGGGCAGTTGCCAATGCCATTGGGGCCGCCCTTGCCAGGACGACCTGTGAAGTTAACTTTTATGCCGATACCGAAAGGGGGGTTGCCACCGCCCCTGCAGAAAATTATTTCAGCAGTATTAACAGGGACTTTGATCGCAAGGACGCGGTTAAAAATGCCTTTGACCTTCTTAAACAAAAAGCGTTACAAAGAGGTGCAGATCCGGATCATATTGAAATGGAGGTGCTTGAAACCATGCAATTTAACATGGTAAGAGGGTTTTCTGCTTCCGGGAAAAATATCCGGGTGAAAGTTCAGGTAAAACCGGGGCTGATTCATGGATATGACGATATTTTAGCCAATCTGACACGGAGCAGCTGATCGCTTTACTTGAAGAGCACTGCGTTAGAGGCGCGCGACGCTTGAGGAACATTTCGCTTTAGGCTTAAAAGCTGACAGAAGCGGCTGATCTATAAGTCCCGCAGGAACGCTAATCGAGTTCACGGAGGGAACGCTCTTCAAAGCCCGTAGGGATGCTCCCAAAGTCCTGGAAGGACGCTTTTTATAATTATGATACATGCCAAACATAAAACCGGACTTGTTTTTTTCCCTGCATTTGACTGGGCGATAAGCCCTACCCATCCCGAGAGGGAGGAACGGCTTTTATATACGCAGGATCAAATATTTGAAGAAGGACTGTTTGACATTGAAGGGATCAGGGAATTTAAACCCGACCTGGTTACAGTGAAAGATGTGCAAAGAGTCCATTTTTGTGTCCCTGATGTATGGAATGTAATGACGGAGTCCCATTTTATTAGCGCCGGCGGTGCCAAAACCATCGGGATGGCTGTATTGGACGGAAAGGTGGAAAAAGGATTTGCTCTTGTCCGACCACCCGGGCACCATGCAAGGCGCATTGTGCACGGGGCAAGGGGTTTTTGCAATGTCAATATTGAAGCGATTATGATTGAATTCCTTCGGGAAGCATATCATATCGACAGGGTCGCTATAGTGGATACGGACTGCCATCATGGCGACGGGACCCAGGATATTTACTGGAATGATCCGGATACGCTCTTTATTTCCCTTCACCAGGACGGACGCACACTTTATCCGGGATCGGGGTTTCCCGATGAATTTGGCGGCTCGAACGCATTGGGAACCACCCTAAACATTCCCCTGCCGCCAAATACATCCGAAGAGGGATTTTTATACACCATAAAAAATGTAGTTAAGCCGGTTTTGGAAGACTTTAAACCGGATATTATTATCAATTCTGCAGGGCAGGACAATCATTATTCAGATCCTATCACCAATATGAACTTTTCCGCCCAGGGGTATGCCACCTTGACTGAAATGTTAAAACCGGATATAGCCGTACTTGAAGGAGGATATTCTATAGAAGGAGCGCTTCCATATGTGAATCTGGGGATCATTTTAGCCATGGCCGGAATCGATTACAGCAGGGTAAAAGAACCTGCCTATGACCCGGAAAGTATTCGGCAGACACCTCAGGTGACACAACTGATTGAGATCACAGGGCAGCTGGTTTTAAGCCAATGGAAACAGAGAGAGGCTGAAAGAGAAAAGATTATAGCATCAAAGGATTTTGATGAGACAAGCCGCAATGTTTTTTACGATACGGACGGTATCCACGAAACCCAGAAAGAAAAGATTCGAATTTGTAAAAATTGCAGCGGAACTTATAAAATAGATTCGACTTCTGACCGCGGCAGTCACATCATGGCAATTCATATTCCCCGAAAGGCCTGCAAGGAATGCAAAGCGCTAGGATACCGGTGGTATGATATGGCCGCTAAAGACAGCTTTGATATTGTTTTTCTTCGGGATAGAACTGAGGATGAATATCTGAGCAAGACTTTGTAAAATATAATACTCAAGTTTCGCACCTCTGATTCCCTTACCGTCTATGGTTTTGGGTAAACTATGGGGCGCGAAACCTGGGAATGGAAATGCAAAGAGATAGCTTAAAGCAATAGGCAATAAAAATCGTAAGAATAAATTTTAATATTTTCTGCTGCACATAAATGTACTGCTTATTTGCACTAAATAAGACATTTTATGAATAAACAGGTGCTCTAAATATTTAATTCCGTTTAAGTATCTGTATTTTTATATATATTATTCAATTAGTCATTTTGGAACAATTTTTGCTATTTATTTATAGGTTTAGGTTGCAAACGTTTTAAAATGAGGACTTAACCATTTATTTTTTTATTTCTGGGGTAAAAAAACAATAGAACAAAAATCGAAACATTCAAAAGTGAATACCACAATGGTAAAGAGGCAGTAACAAGCTTAAAAAGGAGACATTATCATGCGAAAAAATATTTCAGTCATAGTAGCGCTCATTGCTGCTCTATTTTTTCTGGGCGCCTGCGGAGGAAGCAATTTAAAAGTAAAACAGATCCCTATGTCGGAAAATCCGACGGAACAGATCAACCGTTTGAACAACGATCTTCAAACCGCTCGAAACAACCAGCTTTATGTTCTGTCGCCGACCTGGTTTGCAAAGGCCGAAGAGTCTTTCAATAATGCAGTCAAAGACCGAAATAGTGGCGCGGCACTTTCCGACATCCTGAACAATGTGGCTCAGAGCAGAGCCCAGCTCACGCAAGCCCAAAAAGTGGCCAATATTGCCAATAGTTCGCTACCAAGGGTGATCAAAAGGCGAAAGCTTGCCCGTGCTTCAGGGGCCACCAAAATGGGAAAGGATTATGTAAAAGCGGAAGAACAGTTCCTTGACCTCATGAGATCGGTGGAAAATAATAATGTGAAATCGGCCCGTAAAAATGAAGCCAAGGTGATCCGCTCTTTTCAGAACCTTGAATTAAGGGCCATTAAGGAAAAGACTCTGGGCGAGGTGCGCAAGCTTCTTAGGCAGGCGGAGAAGGAAGACGCAAGGAAATTCGCTCCCAGTACCTATGCTCTGGCAACCAATAAGCTAAAAGCAACGGATGCGTTTATCTCAAAAAATCCTTACAAGAAGGAAAAAATGCTGGAAAAGGCAAACGATGCGCTTTTTGAGGCCTGGCGCTGTATCAGGGTAACCAGGCAGTGCAAAAAGGTTAAAAACATGAGACCCGAACAGATTACACTCTGGTATGAAAAAGCCTTATATCAAACTGTAAACGCCCTGGATGCTCCTGATATGCGCGACGAGCCTTTTAAAATTCAGGTAGAGAATATTTTAAGCTCCATTACTAGTTTGAAAGAAGATCGTAATTTTATGATCGAGAAGATGAAAGAACAGCAGGCTGAAATCGATGCTTTAAAAAAACAGACCGCCTCTTTGGCAGACAGGAGCAGGAAAGAACAGGCTGCCAAAGAACGTCTGGCTGCTGAAAAGAAATTTAACAAATTATTCGGTGAGGTTCGCAACCTCTTTAAAACAAACGAGGCTGAAGTTTATAAGCAGGGGAACCAGCTTCTAATCAGATTAAGAGCCATAGAATTTCCGGTAGGCAAGTATGTAATTATGCCGGAAAATTATGGACTGCTTAGTACCGTTCAACGGGCCATTCGCATATTCGGTGAGCCCAATGTCGTCATTGAGGGGCATACGGACAGCACGGGATCGGATGAAATAAATGAACATTTATCGGAAAAAAGGGCTTACGCAGTCGGGCAATACCTGATAGCAAACCGAACCCTGCCGGCAAATAAAATCGTAACTGTTGGATATGGAGAGATTCGACCCCTGGCATCCAATAAAACTGCAAAGGGAAGGGCAGTTAACCGGCGTATCGACGTCATTATAAAACCCCAAAGCATGTTGAAGTAGTGATGAAACATTGAGGAGCGCTACATTTGATGAGTGCTTCGTTTGAGGCATCAAGCCTCGCACAGCGGAATGCTCATCAAGGCATGCAGTGCAATGCCGCTCTTCAATGACCGAAGGGACGCTCCATTATGCCCTTTTACAGACAAGCGGTTATAAATAAAAACCTTAACATAAGAGCCCGGACAGTTCAGGCTGTCCGGGCTTTTTTTATTGAAAAAGGCTACCTTGAAATAGAAACTCCCTGCCGGATTCCAGCTCCGGCTCCCGAAGAACATATCGATGCTGAAATTTCGCGCGACTGGTATTTGCAGACTTCTCCGGAACTATGCATGAAAAGACTTCTTGCATCCGGATACTCCCGCATCTTTCAGATTTGCAAATGCTTTCGACAAAACGAAAGGGGAAGCAAACACCTGCCAGAATTGACCATGCTCGAGTGGTATGCTTCAGGAACCGATTATTTTGATATGATGGCGCAGACCGAAGACCTGATATGCCATGTGGCTGAAAATATGAATTCCAACCGCCAACTGGTTTATCAGGGGGGTAAAATCGATTTACAAAAACCATGGCCCAAGATTTCTGTCACGGAAGCTTTTGATAAATTTACCGGAACCACTTTGAAAAATGTGATTTCAGAAGATTTGTTTGATGAACTATTGACGGCTGAGATAGAACCAAACCTTGGCCAGGAAAGACCTGTTTTTCTTTATGACTACCCCGCCTCCTTTGCGCCTCTCGCCAGGGTCAAACCAGACAATCCTTTCCTGGCCCAACGCTTTGAGTTATATATTGCGGGTCTGGAATTGTGCAATGCTTTTACAGAGTTGAATGATGCAGCAGAACAAAGAAAAAGGTTTGAAGTTGAGCTAAAGAAAAGACACCATTTGGGGAAGGGCGTCTACCCGATGCCGGAAAAATTTCTGGAATTTCTTAAGGTCATGCCGGCTGCGTCCGGTAATGCGCTTGGCATTGATCGGTTGGTGATGCTTTTTGCGGATACGGCAAAAATTGATGATGTGGTGGCGTTTACGCCTGAAGAGTTATGAGACTTTGATAAATAGGGCATAGATTTTGCCAGATTCGCACCGCTCTTCATAAGGTTGTTTTTTTCTTGGCATACTTACAAATAAAAACAATATCTGTGTAATCAGTGTTCATTTGTGTCCCCTTTTAAAAAGTTATTAGCTGAAGGACTAAATAAGCTAAATATTGCTCGACATAATAAGCTAAAAAAGCTACAACCTAATAAGCTAAATTTAAAACATCATAAAAAGCTAAAAACTACACGGCGCAATAAGCTAATGAGAGTACGAAAGCTATGACAAATCCACATGAAAAATTAGCCGAATCCCTTGAGAAACTGAAAAAGCTGCAAAACCAGGGTGTCGTCGCTGTGCGTTCAGGTGATCTGACCAGAACCCATCGGGAACGCCTGGTCAAAAACGGCTTCTTGAAAGAGGTCATGAAAGGTTGGTACATCCCTGCCCGCCCGGATGAGGCCGCGGGCGAGAGTACAGCATGGTACGCATCGTTCTGGGATTTCTGTGCAGCCTATTTGCAGAAGCGTTTTGGGAAGAAATGGAGTCTTTCTCCTGAGCAGTCACTATTGCTGCATGTCGGAAACATGACGGTTCCACGCCAACTTCTTGTGCGCTCTCCGAAGGCCCGCAACAAAATTACAAGGTTGCCGCACGAAACTTCTTTATTTGATACGCGTGCGGCCCTGCCTGAAGTTGGACAAATTGCAAAAAAGGAAGGCTTGCGTGTGTTCTCTTTGCCTGCGGGCCTTGTGAACTGTGGGCCAGAATTCTTCAGGCAGAACGCAACAGATGCACGTGCGGCTCTGGCCATGGTGCGCAACGCATCTGATGTGCTATCAATGCTCCTTGAAGGCGGACGTACCAAGGTTGCCGGCCGTCTCGCCGGCGCATTCCGAAATATCGGACGTGACCGTATTGCCAGCGATATTGTCAAAACAATGCGAGCCGCAGACTTCGATATTCGAGAAAGTGATCCGTTCGAAAATACAATAAATCTTATCCTGCCGGTACGCGAACAGTCGCCTTATGTGAACCGTATTCGCCTAATGTGGCGTCAAATGCGAGAACCAATCCTCAAACAATTTCCGATCCCGCCGGGTTTGCCCTCAGACATCGATGCCTATCTTAAGACTGCAGATGACATTTACGTTACGGACGCTTATCACTCGTTGTCTATTGAAGGTTACCGGGCCAGCCCTGAGCTGATTGAACGAGTTCGCAGTGGCGAATGGAATCCGGATGAAAACAAGGATGACCACCAACACCGTAATGCTTTAGCCGCGCGCGGATACTGGCAGGCCTATCAGGCCGTCCGCAAAAGTATGCGCAGAGTAGTAGACGGCGATAATCCCGGCGAAGTTTGTGATAATGATCATAGTGACTGGTACCGTGAGATGTTTGGGCCGAGCGTAATGGCCGGCCTCTTGAAAGCAGTGGATCTTGCCGGCTACCGAAACGACCAGGTATATATACGCCGCTCAATGCATGTACCACCACGTTATGAAGCTGTGCGGGACTGCATGCCTGCACTCTTTGATTTGCTGAGAGAAGAGTCAGAACCATCAGTGCGTGTTGTCCTGGGGCACTTCGTGTTCGTTTATATCCATCCATACATGGATGGCAATGGACGTATCGGTCGATTTCTTATGAACGTGATGCTCGCTGCGGGCGGGTACCCTTGGACCGTTGTCCCTATGGAAAAGCGAAACGACTATATGGCTGCGTTGGAAAGCGCGAGCGTAAAGCAAGACATCGTGCCGTTTGCACTGTTTCTTGGGAGCCTTGTTTCCGACAGCATAGAAGAAAAACCAGCACCAAAGATACCTAATTGATACCTGAATTAAAAAAAAGTATTGGAAATAGGTATTTTCCTATTTCAACATCGCTCTATCGTTGTTGACGGTCAGCTTGCCCCCACTGTTGTTCGAATATTCTTTGCCTAATATTTCGTGCATTTTTTTTGGCAAAACAACATACAATAATGCTCCGAATGCTATTCCTAAAGATGCTGATATTAATAGGTCGTTATGTACCCTAATAAAGAAATAGCTGTAAAGAGATGAGGCACCAGAAGCAGAAAGTAGCATAGTGATTAGACCAATTGCACGACTTTGTATTTTCTGACCCCTTCAGCCTAAACAGCTTCAGCCTGACTACGTGAGCAGGTAAGGTAAACTTATGCAAAAGTTGTTACAGCTATCCGGATTTTTTCCGGCTCATCACCTCCTTAATCCAGTTAATCCAAGGATCAAGGCCCTCTTTGGTTTTGGCCGATAATTCAAATACCGGGATGTCCGGGTGTACCTGATGAATATATTTTACCGCCAGTTCACTGTCATAATCGAGATAGGGGAGTAGATCTGTTTTATTCAGCAGGGCAGCGTCGCATTCACGAAACATCAAAGGATACTTAACCGGTTTATCTTCACCTTCGGTTACGCTGAGGACAACCACCCGTGCATCTTCACCGATGTCAAACTCGGCAGGACATACCAGATTGCCGATGTTTTCCACAATCAATAGATCGACCCCATCCAGATTTAAACTTCTCGCTGACTTTTCAATCACGTGGGCGGCAAGGTGACAGTCTCCACCGAACTCATCCGTATTGATCTGCACCACGGATGCACCTGTTTTGGCAAGGCGATCTGCATCATTGGTGGTGCATATGTCCCCCACAATCACAGCACATTTTATCTCCGGCATGACCTCATCAAGGGTCTTTTCCAGCAAAGTGGTTTTGCCTGACCCGGGAGAACTCATCACGTTGAGTACGAAAACGCCCTTTTCTTTAAACAGCGCTCTGTTTTGCTGAGCCATCTTTTGGTTCACATCCAGAACCCTGCGAACAACCTTTATCTTCCGGGTCCCGGATTGCATATTTTCCACATGGCCACCTGTCTGTGCATGGGTGTGGGATGGCTGGTGAAATTCATGGTGATGGCAATATTTAAAAGTTTTAAAACCAGCTATCTGCATCTTATAAATCCTTGTGTTGCAAAAAATTTGCCACGGAATTTCACCGAGAGTCACTGAATTTTAATTATATACGATTGAGAAATTTACGCGCTTTTTGCTGGCAAATCTTTTATTCGGCAATTTCTATGGAATCGATATCCAGCTCCCGTCCTGAAAGAATCTCTACGGAGCCGCTGTTGCATTTTTTGCAGGAAAAAACAGGTTCGGTAACAGTCCATTGCGTGTGACAGTCATTACACCTGGCAACCACATCGATTTCATTAATCACCAGCTTGGCCCCTTTAAGGGGAGTATCTTTGGCAACAATATCAAAACAAAAATGAAGACTGTCAGGGACAACTGCCGCCAGCTTGCCCACTTTAAGATTGATCCTTTCAACCCGAACATTTTTCATGTCAGCTGGGATTGAAGCGGTTGCAATTTCAACAATTTCCAGTGCGATACCCATTTCGTGCAAAACTAAAACACCTGTGCGCAAAGCTCCCCGAAGGTTCCGAGGTTTTCGCAGATATGAATCCCGCTTTTTCTCATTGCTTCAAGCTTGCCCTGGGCCGTTCCGCTTTTACCGCTGATAATGGCACCGGCATGTCCCATTCTTCGTCCAGGAGGAGCGGTAAGACCGGCAATAAAACCGACTATTGGTTTTGTCACGTTTTTGGTGATGAATTCGCTGGCCTGCTCTTCCGCATTGCCACCGATTTCTCCAACCATCACTATTCCTTTTGTTTCGGGGTCTTTTTCAAAAGCATCCAGGCAGTCAATAAAGTTGGTTCCATTTACCGGGTCTCCCCCGATGCCGATGCATGTGGTCTGTCCAATGCCCTGCATGGTCAACTGATGCACCACTTCATAAGTCAGTGTGCCTGAACGGGATATAACCCCAATGGGTCCACCGGGCTTGTGTGTCGGACCGGGCATAATTCCGACCTTGCACTCTCCGGGAGTGATGATTCCCGGGCAATTCGGACCGATGAGGCGGGAGTTTTTGCCCCCCATATAATTTTTTACCTTCATCATATCCATCACCGGGATGCCTTCGGTGATGGTGACGATCAGTTCTATTCCAGCATCTACCGCCTCCATAATGGCATCTGCTGCAAAAGGAGGAGGTACGAATATCAAGGAGCAGTTTGCACCTGTTTTTTCAGCCGCCTCTGTTACGGTGTTAAATACAGGTACCGCATCCATCTTTTGACCGCCCTTTCCCGGGGTTACTCCCGCCACTACCTTTGTGCCGTATTCAATACACTGTCTTGTATGAAACTGTCCCTCTCTGCCGGTGATTCCCTGAACCAGAATGCGTGTATTCTTATTCACAAATATGCTCATTTTCTACCCCTCGGTTTTTATCATCTTATAATTATCGGTGGTCAGTTGCGGGTGATGACGGGCTATTTTGTTGGCACAGTTTTTTACCATCCTGCCACTATCCGCCGACCAATTGTGCAACCTTTTGTGCAGCATCCTTCAAGTCAACAGCAGTAATCAGATTCAAACCCGAGTCGGAAAGGATCTTTCGACCTTCATCCACGTTGGTTCCTTCCATGCGGATGACTACAGGTATATTGATTCCCGTCTTCTGGGCGGCCTGGACGACTCCCTCTGCCAGCACATCGCACCGCAGGATTCCGCCAAAAATGTTGATCATAATTCCTTTTACATTTTTATCGCCAAGAATGATTTTAAAACCGTTTTCAACCATTTCAGCGCTGGCTCCGCCCCCTACATCCAGAAAGTTTGCCGGTTCGGCGCCGGCAAGTTTGATGATATCCATGGTGGCCATGGCCAGTCCTGCTCCGTTAACCATGTTTCCAACGTTACCATCCAGGTTGATGTAATTTAAGTTGAATTTAGAGGCTTCTACTTCAAGGGGGTCTTCTTCGTCCAGGTCACGATAGTCCACAATGTCCTGGTGTCGAAACAGGGCGTTATCATCAAAATTAATCTTTGCATCAAGAGCAATAACCGTTTCCTGTCTGGTAATTACCAGAGGATTTATTTCCAGCAGCGAACAGTCATAATTAACGAACAGTCTGTAAAGGCTTGCCAGCATCTTAGAAAACGGCTTTATTACTGAACCCGGAAGGTTCAGGCCAAAAGCAACTTCACGGCAGTGATACGCCTGAATACCGGTAAGCGGATTGATGAATACCTTGATTATTTTTTCAGGGGTTTTTTCCGCCACCTCCTCTATATCCATTCCACCGGCCGTACTGGCCATGATGACTATCTTTGCTGTTTCCCTGTCTGGTATGATACTGAGGTAAAGCTCTTTTTCTATATCAAGGCCCTGTTCAACCAGGACTTTTTTAACCAGTCTGCCTTCGGAACCCGTCTGATGAGTCACCAGTGTCATTCCGATCATTTCCTCAGCCAGGCTTTCAGCTTCCTCAATCGATTTGGCGAGTTTAACCCCACCGCCTTTTCCGCGACCTCCGGCATGAATCTGGGCTTTGATCACCACCGGAAATTGTCCAAGTTTTTCGGCGGCAGACTTTGCCTCATCGCGCGAAAAAGCAATACTTCCCTCTGGAATGGGGATATCGTATTGTTTAAATAATTCCTTTGCCTGGTATTCGTGGATTTTCATAAACCCTGTCTCCCTTTAGTTACTCACAAACAAGGGGCGGATAAACAACCCGCCCCTGCAATATTTTTATCAAAGAATCCTTAGATTATAAAATTATCCTATGACGCAAAGAATATCATTTTTAGCCACCGAATCACCACTGGAGAAATTAATCGATTTTATGGTACCACTGGCGGGAGCGGACAAAGCGTTTTCCATCTTCATGGCTTCCAGTACCACCACGGTTTCTCCTTCACTGACGGCATCTCCAACCTCTTTTTCATATTTGACAATCATACCCGGCATGGGAGCAGGAAGCGGGGTTCCATCAGCAGCCGGGGCTGCTGCCGGTGCAGCTTCAGGCGCGGCCTCTTTAGCCGGTGCAGGTGCGGCAGGGGCAGAGGGTTTGGGAGGTGTCGGTGCTGCAGGAGCAGCAGGAGCTGACGGAGCAAACTGCACAGGAGCTGCCGCAGGCGCAGAGGCAGGCATCTGTTGCAGATAGCTTATCACCGGGGACTCGCCAATTTCATCAACACCAACCTCAAAATAATCATCACCAACAAACACGTTGAATGTTCTCAGGTTTTCACCTTTTGGCGGAGCCTCTTTTCCCTGTTTTTCAACCAGCAACCCGGCCTTTGCCTTTTTAATAAGTTCCTGCTCGGCCAGGGCTTCCTCAAGAGTTTTAGCTCTTACCTCTTCAGGCGGTTCTTCCTTGCCGTATTTCCATTTTAAAAACTTCTTTCCGGTAACCGGATAAATGGCATATAAAATCTCATCATCGAGGTCAACCGCAAGCCCTTTGACCTCTTCCTTTGCTTTATCAAGTTCAGGTTCCAGCACCTCTGCGGGTCTGCATGTAATCGGTTCTTCTCCTCTTTCATAACCTTTAAGAGCTTTCTTCTGAACTTCCGGATTTATGGGTACGGCAGTTTTTCCATACAGGCCGTAGCACAGGTCTTTAACCTGGCCGGTAACCATCTTGTATCGCTCTTTTTCATCATCAAAAAGAACGTTATTAACCGTCTGGATTCCGACAATCTGGCTGGTTGGAGTGACCAGCGGGACCTGACCTAGGTCCTTTCTCACCCTGGGCAGTTCGGCATAAACCTCATCAATTCTGTCAAGCGCATCCATCTCTCTGAGCTGATTAACCAGATTTGAAAGCATTCCACCCGGTGTCTGATGGAGAAGAACATTTATATCAATAATAGACACTTTGGTATCATCCAGCAGATGCCGGTACTTGGGGAGTATTTCTTTTTCCAGGATCTCATTAATTTTGGCAAGGTGTCTGATGTCAAACCCGGTGTCCCTGTTCGTTCCCAATAGGGCCATCACCAAGGGCTCAATGGCTGGATGAGAAGTTCGGAATGCATAAGGTGACATGCATGTATCCACAATATCGACTCCGGCTTCAATCGCCTTTAAATGCGACATCTGTGCCATGCCTGAAGTAAAGTGACTGTGAAGGTGGATGGGAACTTTAACGGCTTCTTTTAAAGCCTTTACAATTCTATAGGCATCATACGGTGCAATCAGGCCTGCCATATCTTTAACGCAGACGCTGTCTGCCCCCATCTTTTCCAGGTCTTTGGCCTTGTTTACATAATAATCCAGGTTATAAACATCCCCTCCCAGCCTCGGTTCGGTCATTGAATAGCAGATACAGCCCTGGAAGTGCTTTCCGCATTCCTTAATGACCGGGACAACCGTTTCAAAATTTCTATAGTCGTTTAATGCATCAAATGTACGAAAAATATCCATACCGTTTGCTGCTGCACGGTCCACAAATGCACGGGCGACATCGTCGGCATAGTTTCTATATCCCACCAGGTTCTGTGCCCGTAGTAGCATGGAAAAGGGGGTTTTTTTCATATAACGCTTCAATGTCCGGATCCTTTCCCACGGATCTTCATTTAAAAACCGGTGCATGGTATCAAAAGTGGCACCCCCCCATGTTTCAACCGCCCAGAACCCGACTTCGTCCATCAGCTCTGCAACCGGGATCATATCTTCAGTACGTCCTCTGGTGGCAAACAAGGACTGATGGCCGTCACGCAAAGTTAAATCCTCAATCATAACAGGATTTTTTGCCTTAGGCCTGTCCTCGGCATAATTCATTTTTGTCATTTTTACTTGGTTTTGATCACTCATGTTAAAGTTCTCCTCTTATAAATGTTTTGCAGCATTTTATATGTTCGAAATAAATTAAAAACGTGTTTTGGTCTGTAAGACCGGTTGAGTTTTGGCTTCTTAAGCACTCAACCGCAGTCATTGTTATGGAAGCATCAGCTGAATTCGATCAGCCGAATGATTATTACCTGTGAAAGGCTTTTGCCTGCATCAGGTTCCTCATCTGCATCATCGCCTGTCGGCCGCTTATTCCCCAAAGTTTCGGGGGGGCCAAAGAAACAGGCGGAGGCTGCTGAGCAATGGGAGCAGCCTGCATACATACAATCTCTTCTTCAGTCTTTATATAATCCATCACCGCTGATATTGCAGCAGCTACTTTCTTGTTGTTTTCCATATGATCTCCATTGGTGAATGACGGGCTACGGTTAATCATCAACACGCAACACGTATCAAAATGCTACATCGGTATATTTCCATGCTTTTTGGGAGGTCTGATTTCTCGTTTGCTGCACATGATTTCAAGGGCCTCAATCAGGCGCGGCCTCGTTTCGCTCGGAACGATCACTGCATCCACAAACCCGCGGTTTGCCGCACAGTATGGGTTTGAAAAAAGCTCTTCATATTCCTTGATCTTTTCTTCACGTTTGGCTTTTGGATCATCGGCCTCTTTTATTTCTTTCCTGTGAATGATATTTGCCGCACCTGCCGCACCCATCACGGCAATTTCGGAGCTGGGCCAGGCAAAGGCCATGTCCGCTCCAAGGTCCTTTGAGCACATGGCAAGGTAAGAACCGCCATAATCCTTCCGGGTCACGAGAAGCAGTTTGGGGACGGTTGCTTCAGAATAGCACCAGAGAAGCTTGGCGCCGTGGCGTATGATTCCACCCCATTCCTGGGCACTACCCGGAAGATATCCCGGTACGTCGGCTATGGTCAGCATGGGGATGTTAAATGCATCACAAAAGCGGATAAACCGTGTGGCCTTGTCCGAAGCATTAATATCAAGGCATCCTGCCAGAACCTGTGGCTGGTTGGCGATAATTCCTACGGTTCTGCCATTTAACCTGGCAAAACATACAATCATATTGGCCGCGTAAAACTCATGGGGTTCAAAAATTTCACCATTGTCCACAATACTGAGAATTACCTCTTTCATGTCATAAGACTGGTTCGGACTGTCAGGGATGATGGTGTCCAACATTGGATCGGTTCTTTTCGGATCATCACCGGTTGGAACCAAAGGGGGATCCTCCATGTTGTTTGCCGGCAGGTAGGAAAGGAGCTTTTTAATTCTGTTTATGGCGTCTTCATCATTTTCACAGGCAAACTGGGCCACTCCGCTCTTTTCATTGTGAGTCATGGCGCCGCCAAGATCCTCGAAAGTAATCTCCTCACCGGTAACGGACTTTATGACTTCGGGACCGGTAATGAACATGTAGCTGCTTCCTTTTACCATAAAAACCCAGTCCGTCATGGCCGGTGAATAAACAGCGCCACCGGCGGTGGGTCCCATGATGGCAGATATCTGAGGAATAACGCCTGATGCCACTGAATTACGGTAAAAAATCTGTCCGTATCCTGAAAGGGCATCGACCCCTTCCTGTATTCTAGCTCCACCCGAGTCGTTAAAACCGACACATGGAACACCTGCTTTAAGCGCCAGATCCATCACTTTGCAGATCTTTTTTGCATGCATTTCACCAAGGCTGCCGGCCCTGGCGGTAAAGTCCTGGGAAAATGCAAAAACAGGCCTGCCTTCCACAAGACCGTGACCGGTAATCACACCGTCTGAAGGGATGTCCACCTTTTCCATGCCGAAATTCACACATCTATGCGTAACGAACATATCGATTTCCCGAAATGTTCCCTTATCAAAAAGCAGATCCAGTCGCTTGCGGGCGGTCAACTTCCCCTTTTCCTGTTGTTTGGCGACTGCTTTTTCTCCTCCCATCTGAAGGATTTTTGCTTCCCGATCTTTCAGACCTTTTATTTTGTCTTGAACAATACCCATCATCAATTTCCTTTCTTCATGTCACGAGACCTTGATAAAAATGAACATTTTTCGAAGGCCTCGCAATGTTGGTTTTTCATTTATTGAACCACAGAGTAAGGAGAACTCAAAAATAATTTAAAATCTCAGTGAGATCTGCGTGTTTTAAAGCAAAAAGTTACTTTATTAAATGGAGGTTTATTGTCAAGGAAAAAGTGATTTTTAAGAGCATCTATGTATTTCCTTCAAGGGCATTTAAGACTTTATTTGCAGAATCGGTAATAACGGTCCCCGGTCCAAATACCCCGACGACACCGGCATCATAAAGGAACTTATAATCTGCCGGGGGAATCACGCCACCGACAACCACTTGTATGTCTCCGCCGCCTTCTTTTTTCAGATTTTCTATCAGCTGGGGAATGAGGGTTTTGTGCCCGGCAGCCAGGCTTGAAGCCCCTACGACATGCACGTCGTTTTCCACGGCCATCTTTGCTGCTTCCTCCGGAGTCTGGAACATGGGGCTGATATCCACATCAAACCCAAGGTCTGCAAATGCGGTGGCAATCACCTTGATCCCACGGTCGTGGCCATCCTGACCCATCTTGGTGACAAGTATCCTGGGCCGTCGTCCCTCTTTTTCCAGAAAGTTATCCGTTCTTTTCCTAACGGAAGCAAAAATTTCGCTGTCGCCGAACTCTGCAGCATATATCCCGGATATACACTGGGTGGTAGCTACAAACCGCCCAAAGATCTTTTCCATGGCATCGGAAATTTCACCCACTGTGGCCCTTGCCCTTACAGCAGGGAGACAGGCTTCAAGCAAGTTTCCATTGGATTCAGCGGCACTGGTAATAGCATCTAGCGCTTTTTTAACGGCAGCAGTATCACGCGAGGCCTTTATCTCTTTTAATCTCTGAATCTGCTCTTCACGTACCGCCTCCGACACTTCACGAACATCTTCTAAGGGTTCTTCCTCTATCTGATACTTATTTACTCCAACAATGACATCCAGGCCCTGGTCGATACGGGCCTGTTTTCTTGCTGCGGATTCTTCAATTCTAAGCTTCGGCATACCGGTTTCTATAGCCTTA
The DNA here is from genome assembly GCA_034189135.1 of Thermodesulfobacteriota bacterium. Taxonomy (NCBI): domain Bacteria; kingdom Pseudomonadati; phylum Thermodesulfobacteriota; species Thermodesulfobacteriota bacterium. Next base: position 17,169 of record JAXHVO010000081.1, read on the forward strand.
GCCATACCGCCCAACTCTTCGACTTCATTGATAATTTTTCTGGATTCTTTGATAATGCCATCGGTGAGGGCTTCGACGTAATAAGATCCGCCCAAAGGATCAACCACATGGCAAATCTGGGATTCCTCTTTGACAATAATCTGTGTATTTCTGGAAATTCGAGCTGAAAAGTCGGTGGGAAGCCCCACTGCCTCATCAAAGGAGTTGGTATGAAGAGACTGGGTCCCGCCGAGCGCGGCGGCCAGACATTCAAGTGTGGTTCTGATGATATTGTTATACGGGTCCTGCTCTGTAAGGCTCCAGCCCGATGTTTGAACGTGGGTTCTTAACATGGTCGATTTCGGATTTTTCGGATTAAACCGGCTGATCAATTCATGCCACAGAAAACGGGCGGCTCGGAGCATGGCGATTTCCATGAAAAAATTCATGCCAACTCCAAAAAAGAACGACAGGCGCGGGGCAAAGGCGTCGATATCGAGCCCCGCGTCAAGGGCCGCCCGCACATATTGAAGGCCGTCCGCCAGTGTAAAAGCGGTCTGGAGAACGGAATTTGCTCCGGCCTCCATCATGTGATAGCCGCTTATACTGACCGTATTATATTTGGGCATATTTTTAGAACAAAAAGCGATAATATCGGATACGATTCGCATGGAAGGCTCAGGAGGATAGATGTATGTGTTTCTGGTCAGGTACTCCTTTAATATATCGTTTTGTATCGTACCACCAAGCTGCTCATGCTTTACCCCCTGTTCTTCCGCAGCAACAATATATCCGGCAAGAATCGGCAGTACCGAACCGTTCATGGTCATGGAAACCGTCATTTGATCCAGAGGAATCTGATCAAAAAGGATCTTCATATCTTCGACCGAATCTATGGCCACTCCTGCTTTCCCAATATCACCGATCACCCTGGGGTGGTCTGAATCATATCCCCGATGGGTGGCAAGATCAAAGGCCACCGAAAGCCCTTTCTGCCCGGCAGCAAGGTTTCTCCTGTAAAATGCGTTTGAATCCTTTGCCGTTGAAAATCCTGCATACTGGCGAATGGTCCAGGGGCGTCCTGCGTACATTGTAGCCATGGGGCCCCGGACATAAGGTTCAAGTCCCGGAAGGGTGTTGACATGCTCCATTCCTTCCAGGTCTTCTGCGGTATAAAGGGGTTTTACCCGTATCCCCTCAGGAGTTTCCCAGTCCAGTGATTCCAGAGATTTTCCTCTGAGTTGTTTGGTGGCAAGATCCGTCCATTTTTGTTTGTCAGGATGTTCAGGCATGATATGCTCCTTTTTATCTTTCACACAGCTCTACCAAAACTCCGTGAGTTGCTTTTGGATGCAGAAATGCAATCTTTGCTCCACCTGCACCCATTCTTGGTTTTTCATCAATGAGTCTTACACCTTTTTCCTTTAATTCATTTAAAGCATCTTCGATGTTTTTAACACGGAAAGCGATGTGCTGGATTCCCTCGCCTTTCTTTTCCAGATATTTGGCAATGGGTCCGTCCGGTGCGGTGGATTCCAACAGCTCCACTTCACTTTCTCCTACCGGGAAAAAAGCCGTGGTGACTTTCTGCGATTCAACGGTTTCAGAGCCTTCGAATTCAAGCCCCAGAACGTCTGTCCAAAACTTTTTCCCTTCATCAATGCTTTTGACCGCAATACCAAGATGGTCGATTTTGAGTACCTTCATATCTTCTCCTTATATTGTATCGTATACGGATAAACAAAAAGATAAACCAAAACTCCGCAACAAAATCGAATAGCAAATGACCGAAACGCATATGTTAGCAATATGATGTTTTTGTCATTGGAGCATTTGTTTTCACAATTTTCAGTCTGTACCCTAGTGATACTTTTGTATAACCTTTTTAAATCCGGGGATTGCATTTTTAATGGTTTCATCTTCCACGCAGAATGCAATTCTAAAATAACCCGGACAACCGAATCCGCTACCAGGCACGGCAAGGATCAACTCTTCCTGCAGGGCTTGTATAAATTCTACATCATCTTTAACCGGCGTTTTGGGGAAAAGGTAAAAGGTACCGGGAGGGGTAATAAATTCGTACCCGCATTCACCAAGGCCATCGCATAAAAGCTTTCTTTTTCTGGCATAGGCGGAAATGTCTACGCATTCTCCCTGAATGGCACCTATCACCCGCTGCATGAGGGCAGGCGCGTTTACGAATCCGAGTGTTCGGTTGGCAAATGTGATGCCGCCTAAAAGCTCCTTTTTAAATGAAGCGTTTGGATTTACAGCGACAAACCCGATGCGTTCTCCCGGTATGGAGAGGTCTTTGGAATACGAGGTGCCGACGATGCTTTCATTGTAGCAGGCAAATATGCTCGGAACCGTGTGCCCGTCATATACAATCTTGCGGTACGGTTCATCCGATATAAGATATATAGTCCTGCCGTATTTCCCCCCCATCTTTTCTAAAAGCTCGCCGAGTTCTTTTAAGTTTTGCTTTGAATATATCTGTCCGGTCGGATTGTTGGGGGAATTGATGATAATGGCTTTTGTCTTTTCATTAACTGCAGATGAAATCGCATCTATATCAAGGGTAAAATCGGGCTTTGTCGGTACAGGTTTTAAAATTCCACCATGGTTATCCGCATAGAAATTATATTCCACAAAATAGGGGGTCGGCGTGATAATCTCATCACCCGGATCGGTGATGGCTTTAAGAGTTGCATTCAGCGCTCCTGCCGCGCCGCAGGTCATTATGACTTCGTTTTCCGTGACCTGCACACCCTGTTCCGTTGTCAGATAATCCGCCACAGCCTTGCGCACATGGGGATAACCTGTATTCGGCATATAGGCGTGACCCATCGCACCGGTTGAAGCAACCGTTTCTTTGAGCGCAGTCTTAAAACTATCAGGAGGTTCAATGTTTGGATTACCCAGGCTGAAATCATAAACGTTTTGGGCACCGTGTTTTTGTTTAAGACGCGTACCCTCTTCAAACATCTTCCTGATCCAGGAAGACTTTTCAAGTATAACCTCAATTTTTTTTGCGATTGTCATAATAAATGTCTCCGATACAAAATGGAACTCACCACAGAGCACACAGAAATCACAAAAATTTTATTTTTTTCTTTGAGTACTCGGTGGTTACAATTAATATTTTGCTCCCTCGTATTTCTTCATGAATGCCATGCTCATCAGTCTGCAGATTCTACCGATTTAACCTCCGGGATTTCCTTTTTCAATATTTTCTCAATTCCGTTTTTTAAAGTCATTTGGGACATGGGACATCCGGCACATGCGCCCTGCAACCGTACCTTTACCACCCCATCTTCCACATCAACAAGTTCCACGTTACCTCCATCAGCTTGTAACATCGGCCTGATTTTGTTTAAAGCTTCCTCAACTTTTTCTTTCATGTTGACCCCCTGTGTTGTTTGCTATAAAAATCCTTTCTAAAGGCTTCAAATGCATCATTTTCTATTTCATTTCTCATTTGTTCCATCAGACTTGTGTAATAATGGATATTATGAACCGTATTTAATCGATAGGCAAGAAGTTCTTTTGTCATATACAGGTGTCGCAAATAGGCTCTGGAAAAATTTTTGCATGTGTAACAGGTGCAACCGGACTCTATGGGGTCTGTATCATGTTTAAAGCGGGAATTGCAAATATTTATCGTTCCGTACCGGGTAAACAGCTGACCGTTTCTTGCATTTCTGGTAGGAAGAACGCAATCAAACATATCCGCCCCAAGGGCGACCAGTTCCACCAGATCTTCTGGAGTCCCCACCCCCATGATATATTTTGGTTTTGATTCCGGCAGCTTCGGAAGGGTAAAATCCGCCATCTCATACATAATCTCTTTTGGCTCACCCACGCTCAGCCCGCCTATGGCGAAACCGGCAAATCCGATTTTGACCATTGCCTCCGTTGACATTTCACGAAGTTCCTTGAACATACCACCCTGGATAATCCCAAACAGTGCTTGGCCGGAGCTGGAATTCCGTTGTTTAGCAAACTCCTGTTTGCATCTTTTTCCCCAGCGTGTGGTCAGTTCCATGGCATCTTTGGTATCATTTAGGCTTGCAGGGTACTTGATACACTGATCGAGACACATAACGATATCCGAGCCAAGGCAAGCTTGGATTTCAATTGCCTTTTCAGGAGCAATCAGGTGTTTTGACCCATCGATATGGGATTGGAATTCAACTCCTTTTTCATCCAGTTTTGTAAGTTTTGCCAGGGAAAATACCTGGAATCCGCCGCTATCCGTTAAGATGGGTCCATCCCAGTTCATAAACCGGTGAAGTCCTGAAAAATGCTGTATAACTTCACAACCCGGTCTCAGGTATAAATGATAGGTATTGCCAAGTATGATCTGTGCGCCACACCCAACCAGTTCTTCCGGAGACAACGATTTAACCGTTCCCAAAGTTCCCACCGGCATAAAAACCGGGGTCTTCACTTCGCCGTGGGCGGTCTTCAATACTCCTGTTCTGGCTCTTGACTCCGTAGATTTTGAAACAGCATTAAACATATATTCATATTTTGTAGTTCCAGGATTTCAGACATGTGGCAGCCCTATAATATTTCCAGTCCGGTGGGTATCGATTATTTTGCCCTCAATCCTATCCCGGGGAAGCCTGTTGCATGAAAATTTCGGGTATCGCTCGAATAAAAAGCTATATATAAAACCGGTTGCCATGTCAATTTATTAAAATAGTTCCAGTGCCAACATAAATTATAATCCAGTTCGTCTGTACTTTCGTTACCGTCCGTTATCCTCGTGAGACGGTAAGTATACGAGTTTTTCATCGTTTAAAACAAAATATATTTAGGAGAAATCGTATGGCTTTTATTTGCCGGTTTTAGCCGACGGACTTAACAATTTACTCACTTTTTGCAAAACCTGTGCATTGAAAAATGGCTTTGTGATATATGCATCAGCCCCGAGCGCCATTCCTTTGGTAACGTTGGCTTCGCCTCCCAAAGCAGTGAGCAGTACTATCCGAATATGATTCCACCTTGGGTTTTCCCGAATCCGCTGGCATACCTCAAACCCGTCGATAACCGGAAGCATGATGTCCAGCAAAATCAAGTCCGGTTCAACAATCGCGATCGTCTCCATGGCCTCTTCGCCACTGAAAGCCACCATGGTTTTATACCCATTTTGCTCCAGTAAAAACTGTAATGCTACAATGATGCTGGTATCATCATCAACAATGAGTATGCTTTTAGGCATTCGGCCGAAGCCTCTCAGAAAATTAATTGAGAAATTGCATAAATGAAGCCGACACAGAATTTACATGCTGTGCCGGCTTTTGAATACAACAAGTTCTCAATACGCGTAACCGTTTCAATTCTCCGGGAAAACTATTTTCTTGCTTTTGCATATCCAATTCCGACAAGTGCGTCTTCCATTTCAGCTAAAGTTGCAGGATCGTCGATGGTTGCAGGCATTTTCCATTCTTTGTTGTCGGCGATACTCTGGATCGTACCCCTGAGAATTTTGCCGGAACGGGTTTTCGGTAGGCGCTTGGCGACTGTCGCCGTTTTGAATGAAGCCACCGGACCGATTCGATCCCGCACCATCTGAACGACCTCCTTTAAGATGTCCTCATGGTTACGGGTGACACCGGCATTGAGTACAACAAAGCCAATCGGGACTTGTCCCTTGAGCTTGTCTTCAACACCCAAAACGGCACACTCGGCGACATCCGGATGGTCGGCCAGAACCTCTTCCATGGCGCCGGTGGAAAGGCGGTGTCCGGCCACATTAATAATATCGTCGGTGCGTGTCATCACAAAGACATAACCGTCCTCATCAATAAAACCTGCATCGGCGGTTTTATAATAGCCGGGGAATTCTTCCATATAGGCCTTCAGGAAGCCTTCATCGTTATTCCAGCAGGTGGGAAGCGTTCCCGGGGGCAGTGGCAGTTTGACAACCAGAGCACCGATATCACCCCGTTTGATCGGTTCTTTTGTTCCCGTATCGAGCACCTGCAGGTTCCACCCGGGGGCCGGCTTTGTGGGTGAACCTTCTTTTACCGGAAAGTGGTGAAGACCAAGGCAGTTGGCGGCAATGGCCCAGCCGGTTTCAGTCTGCCACCAGTGATCGATGACCGGCACCTTTAGAGCATTTTCGGCCCATTTTAAAGTGTCGGGATCCAGGCGTTCTCCAGCTAGGAAAAGGGCTTTAAAACAGGATAGATCATATTTTTTCATCATTTTTGCCTGAGGATCCTCGCGTTTAATGGCCCGAAAAGCGGTGGGGGCGGTGAACAGGCAGTTCACTTTATGCTCTGAAATGACGCGCCAGAAAACGCCGGCATCCGGTGTGCCCACAGGTTTGCCTTCGAATAGAATCGTGGTGCAGCCTCTGAAAAGCGGACCGTAAATAATATATGAATGTCCCACCACCCAGCCTACATCGGAGGCGGCCCAGTAAACATCACCTTGGTCGACATTATAAATGTTTTTCATGGTCCACTTCAGGGCCACCACATGACCACCGTTATCACGGACCACCCCCTTGGGTACGCCGGTAGTGCCTGAAGTGTACAGAATATAAAGTGGATCGGTGGCGGCCACCGGTACGCAATCATGGGGTCTGGCATCTGCCATGAGATTTGCCCAGTCATGGTCCCGACCTTCAATCATCCCGGCGGTTTCCATCGGCCGCTGGAGTATGATACATTTTTCCGGTTTTGATGACGACATGTCGATGGCGCCATCCAGTAACGGTTTATAGGGGATCACTTTTGCCACCTCGATACCGCAAGAGGCGGATACAATGACCTTGGGATTTGCATCATCAATGCGAACAGCCAGCTCTTTTGCTGCAAACCCTCCAAAAACCACTGAATGAACAGCGCCAATACGGGCACAGGCCAGCATTGCAATTGCCGATTCTGCAATCATCGGCATATAAATAAGAACTCTGTCTCCTTTTCTTACTCCCAGTGAAGCAAGTACGCCTGCAAATTTAGCCACCTCGTCTCGTAGTTCATTATAAGTATATTTTTTTATCGTATTCGTAACCGGACTGTCATAGATTAGGGCATCCTGATCACCCAGTCCGTTTTCAATGTGAAAATCAAGAGCGTTGTAACAGGTATTGATTTCACCACCTGTAAACCAGCGGTAAAACGGTTTGTTGGAAGCATCCAGAACCATGTCGGGTTTTTTATACCAGGCCACATTTTCCGCTGCTTCACCCCAGAAGCTATCCGGGTCGTTAATCGATTTTTCAAATGCCTCATTATACTGATTGGTCATTTTCACGCCTCCTGTTCCAGATTCAATTTTTTTGGAAATAAGATCAAATTACCCTTGTTTTACTGTTTGATCTTAAAACCGGCCGGAAGAAGATCAACCCTTCCGGTCGATTAAGCTTCAAACATATTCTTTATCCCCATAGACCCCATCCAAACGACAGGGAAAACAGTATAGAAAAAACGAGCAGTATGATCATCCATAAATCTTCGCTTTTCATAATAAATATCTCCTTTTCGTTGAAAAAATATTGACCATTTTATCCCTGCACGACAGCCATTCGTTCGGTTTCGGCGCGTTCCATTTGTGTTACAGACGTGGTTGCCATTTCGGCTTTAAAGCAAAGTGCCCACATCATGACGATGGCATAAAACCACCAGACCAGCTGCCAGGACCATATTGGGGGAAACCCGCCAAATGAAAACGCCTTGTGGGCGAGCAGCGCTCCGGGGCCGATAGCAAAAAAGAACCAGACGGGCACACTAAACTTGCTCAAAGTACGCCACTTTTTGCCACTTTCAGTGGGGGCATCCACATCGTCCAGCCAGGTCCGCACTTCGTTCTGCCGCTTAATTGTCTCTTCGTCGTCTTTTACGCCAAACCCTCTGCATAAATAAGCAACAATAAGTCCGATACCTGTTCCCCATGCAGCCGGATGAATGGTCAGTATTTTGTAATTATAGGTAACAATCACCGCGATCATTCCGGCTAATACGCCCAAAACAGCGCCAATCCGGGGAAACCTGAAACCCCAAAGTACACCCAGCTGAAGGATATACATCACTGCCCCGAAGGATGTGGCAAAAGCGCCGAGAATGACCAGCATGGATGATGACGTCAGCCCGACAACCAAAGCCAGAGCCGTAATAATTGTTGAAAATATCCGGTTTACCCAGATCTGTTCGGCATCACTGGCCTGTTGTTTTCGGATATAGCGCCAGTAAACATCCCGCAATAAAATCGAGCCTCCGGTGCCGACATAGGGGGCAGCGGTGGAATGAATGGCAGAAATGGCTCCCATGAAAACAAGACCCAGAACAAAAGGTGGCAGAAACTTGCTCATCAGCATCGGTACCACCATATTGCTTTTAATGCCTACAAATCCTTCCACGCCCTGCAATTCAAGGATGCGGGCACCGAGACCCTGGAAAGCGGCAAAGAAAAAGAGAGAAAAACCGACCACGAACACTGTCATGAAAGCCTGCTGCCAGGCCAGCGGTTTGGGCGATTTAATTCCGAAATTCCACATAGTGAAAGCCGGAGAGGATTGGATTCCCATAAGAGCGAACATGTAAGTGAGAATATAGATAGCGGTCCATTTGCGGTTCAGCTCAAAATGGATCAGGCCCGGAATCTCAAGATACTTGTTATCTAAATTATTGACCGCTGCCAGGAAACCGGACCATCCCCCGAACTGGGCGAGCACAAAGGCCCCCAGGGCAATGATGCCGGCAATCATCAGGACGAACTGGATCACGCCGACCCATGTACTGGCCTTAAGGCCGCCGGCAGCCACATAGAACCAGACGATAAACGCCATGAACACGGCTCCTACCGTAAAAGGGACGCCGCAGACCACCTGAAAAAGTGCGGCCGAAGCCATCAGTTGTACCGCAGAGTAGAAAACGGAGTATAAAACGGCCGTTAACACGGTCAGCCAGCGCAGGGCTTCGCTGTTATAGTAGTATGCATACATATCCCCGGGAGTCACAAAGCCATAACGTTTACCCATGAGCCAGTTGCGCTTGGCAAAAAAGGTGCCGGTCATTGGAATGATAACCACATAAAATGAGCAAAAAGCATACACCAGCCCTGCGGCCCAGATAGCTCCCGGGTGACCGACAAATGTCCATCCGCTGAAAGACGCGGCTGTAGCAGCCATTAAAAAGGCCACAAACGGAATCGACCGGCCGGCAATGGCATAACCGGAAGAGGTTTTTTCGGAAAAATATCCCTTAAGACCCCAGTAAAAACAGTAAACGATATAAATTCCCAGCATTATATAAACCCAAGTTGTTCCACTCATTCTTTCCTCCTTTAAGCAGTAGTTTGGTTTTACCCTATCAATAGCAAAACGATAGCCGCCCCTGACAGTGGTTTATGTTTGATCACCTCCTATCATATGAGTATTGATTTGGATGTCTGCGAAGTGTCGAATTTGAAGTAAAACTATCCGGAAACGCCATATTAGGTGCAACAGATGTGCCAGAAAAATTTAGTATGAGATGGGGAGCTTGGTCATACAACAGGAGGAAGAAAGTGGGCTTTTTTCCCAAAGGCAGGTTATTATAAATGGGACATTTGTGTCCCAAAAATGAAAAAACTATTTGGTTATTACTTGAATATAATACAAAAAACTCTATATGGGACAATAAAGCCCTGATTTGGGTTTAGTTAATCCCGTATTGTTTAATTTTTCTAAATAGAGTCCTTCGGTTGACGCCTAATATGGAGGCAACTTTGGCCCGGCGCCATTGGTGCTCTCGCAACAACCTTTCGATATAAATCTTTTCGAAATTTTTGGCTACCGAACGTAATTCCAGATTCCGGCTGTCTTTAAAAACCGTTGCCTCAGCTTCTGCTGCCGGATCTTCAATACCTTCCTGGTTGATATCTAAAAAATCGACCTTTTTCAGAGTGACATAACGGTGAATCTTGTTTTGCAGTTCCCGAACGTTTCCCGGCCAATCATATTTTTGCATCGCTGTCATAATTCTTTCCGGAATAGGGGGAATATTCTTGTTTTCTGCATATGTTTGCAGGAAATGGTGGATGAGCAACGGAATGTCTTTTTTGCGTTCTCTTAGCTGCGGAAGATAGATCGGGATAATATGAATCCGGTAATAAAAATCATCACGGAAGTCACCTTTCCGCACTCCTTCCTTTAAATCACTGTTGGTCGCCGCAATAATCCGGAAATCCGGCTTCTTGATTTCCTGGCTTCCTATCGGCATATATCCGCCGCCATCAATCGCCCGCAGCAGTTTCACCTGCATGTTTAAATTCAACTCACCCACTTCGTCCATAAAAAGGGTGCCGCCGTTGGCGCTATCCAAATAACCTGGTTTATCGGTATTGGCGCCGGTAAAAGCACCCTTTCTATAACCGAAAAATTCGCTTTCAATGAGATTATCCGGAATAGCTCCGCAATTGACGGTTACAAAATTCTTTCCGCCACGACCGCTTAAATCATGAATCGTTTGGGCCACCAGCTCCTTGCCCGTTCCGGATTCACCGTAAATGATTACATTGGCACTGGAAGACGCTGCCTTGAGAATAGTTTCATAGATATTCTGCATGGCTTTACTTTTACCGATAATATTGCAAAAGTGATTGCTCCCTTTAAAAGTCGATCGGAGTCTTATGTTTTCCTCTCGTAAATGGGCCTCACTTATCCGCAGCGCTTCTTCGTTGAGTTTTCGTTCGGTGATATCCACATGCGTTCCCACCATTCGAACCGGAATGTTCTTTTCGTCACGCTCAACCACTTTGCCCCTTGCCAGTATCCATCTCCAGGTGTCCTGTTTGGTTTTTAAACGGTATTCGACTTCAAAGGCGTCGATTTTCTTTTCCACATACCTGTTGAGCGTGCTGTCTGTATGATTCACATCTTCAGGGTGAATTAAATTCTTCCAGGTATCAAAACTTTGAGGCAGCTCGTTGGGCTGATAGCCCAACATGGTATAAAAACAACGATTGAAATAAGCTTTGTTGGTGATCAGGTCCCAATCCCACAGTGCATCACTGGTGGCTTCCATGGCCAGATCGAGGCGTTTTTTACTTTGTCTCAGCGATTCTTCAATACGCTTGCGCTCATCAATTTCTTTTCTCAATCTCTGGTTTACCTCGGAAAGTTCAGAGGTTCGCTGCTTGACACGCTGTTCAAGCTCCTGATGGGCTTTTTCCAGGTCTTTCTTGGCCTGCCTGGCCTGGGTGACATCCCGGTGGATCACTATACTGGTTGTATGCTTCCCCTTCCGGTTCTGCAAGATTGCTGTCCTGAGCTGGATTTCCAGGGTTTTTCCCTCTTTGGTTAGGCGCCGGGTTTCAAAAAGAACTTTCTTGCCCTCAAGCGTGCGCTTCCAGGCTTCCAGGGTTGCTTCCATCTCTTCCGGAGGAACAAAGTCGATCCGGTGACCCAACAACTCGTCCCGTTCCCATCCAAACACCCGAACGAATGCGTCGTTCACATAGGTCGCATTTCCTGCGGAATCGTAGACCACCACAGGGTCCGGAATGGCCCCCAGTAGAGCCCGGTAATGTTTTTCGTTTTCTTTCAGGGCAGCTTCAGCCTGTCGACGCAGGGCGGTTTCCCGCTCCAGCTCCCTGACCCGAATTTCGAGTTCTTTACAGGTGGGTGCCTTTTTCATGGTCTTGCCTTAAATTTTTGTCGGTTTTTGCGGTCCCTGTTTGTTGATGCGAATCAACTGGTTTTGGTCGGGCAGAGCGGTGACCATATGATACTATTATCAACCCAGGGCATTAATAATCTGTTTATTTTAATTTAAAAAAAGCAATAACTGTGCCAAAAATGTCCCATTAAAATGGCAGGAGCAAAATCAACCCTATTTACTGAAAAATCGGTTACTCTAAATCAATCAGGTCAAGGAACCCCTCCTTATCGCCAGTGTCGGTAAGGAGGGTGAGCAAATTTCCCCTTCATATCTTTTGCGAATCAAATCTTAGCCATCGGTCTGGAAAAATAGAACAGGACCTAAGCTTTTAGTTCAGCTCATTTTTTATAAAAAAGGCTCACCGAGAATTGCGGTTAGCCTTTTTACCCTAGATACATGGCATCTCCGTAGCTGTAAAACCGGTATTTGTTCTTTATTGCATCTTTATATGCACAAAGAACATTTTCTTTCCCTGCAAATGCGGATACAAGCATGAGAAGGGTAGATTTCGGCAAATGAAAATTGGTAATCATTGCATCGACCGCCTTGAAGGTATAGCCCGGATAAATAAAAAGGTTGCATGTGCCGTTGCCGGATTGGACTGTGCCTTTTTTACCTGCAGCGAACTCAAGGGTACGCACACAGGTGGTTCCAACCGCAATAATACGACGGCCTTCTTTTTTTGCGTGATTTATTAAAGCTGCCGTTGGTTCAGGTATAAAAAATCGCTCGGAGTGCATCCGGTGATTTCTAATGTCAGACGATCTTACCGGTAAAAAGGTCCCATAGCCGACATGGAGGGTAATTGCCGCAATCTCAACTCCTCTTGATTTTAGCTTTTCAAACAACGCTTTGGTAAAATGAAACCCGGCAGTCGGTGCTGCAATTGCCCCTTTTTCACAGGCATATACTGTCTGATAGGCTGTTTTGTCATTACATGGCGAAACTTTTTCTTTCCTTTTTATATAAGGAGGAAGCGGAATCTTCCCCATCTTGTATAACAGGCTTTCAAAGTTACCCCTGTAGTAGAACTTTAAAGAATGAACTCCGTTAAAAAAGCCGGTTACTTCTGCTTTCAAGTCATGGCCAAAAAAAATAAAGGCGCCTGTTTTGGTTGGTTTTGACGCATTTATCAGGCATTCACTGGTAAATTTACCGGAGCCTTCTTTTCCTCCGGCATAATCTAAAATCAGAACTTCCGCCTTGCCTCCCGTTTCCTTTTGGCCAAGCAGACGGCCTGGAATCACTTCGGTATTGTTTAAAATCAGGACGTCCCCTGGTAAGAGGAATTTATAGATCTCGGAAAACTGATGGTGGGACAGATCCCCTGTATTTCGCTTTAAAAAAAGGAGTTTTGATCTATCCCTTTGCTTTACCGGTTGTTGTGCAATAAATTCCTCGGGAAGATCGTAGTTGTAGTCACTTAAAGAAAACATAATCAACCAGGCCTACCTCTTTCCCATGTAAACCAGAAAAAGTCCGGCAATCATAAGCACAAAACCAAATTTTCGCATACTGCCGGCAGGCATGTCGAGGAACTTTTTAACCACCAGCTTCATTTTTTCCGGAAAGGCAAAATACGGAAGCCCTTCAACGATCATAACCATTCCAACCACGCAAAGAAAAAATTCCATAAAATCCTTCTTTCAGCAATCAACGAGTTAAGTTCTCGCTGAAAAATATAAACACCAACACGAAATGTCTCCGATAATATCAAAAACCACTCTTGAATATTTATACCCTTTTCAGGAAAAGGTTGTCAAAGTCTAATGTTGCCTTTACATATCTTAATTGTAATGGTAATTGGTTGAATAATTTAGCAATGGAAAGGAAAAACAATGGAATTTGTGCCTGTAATAGGCTTGGAAGTTCATGCCCAACTTAAAACAAAGACAAAGATTTTTTGCGGATGCTCAACATCTTTCGGAGCCCCACCCAATACACATACGTGCCCGGTATGTCTTGGGTTGCCCGGAGTCCTCCCTGTTTTAAACAAAAAGGTGGTTGAATATGCCCTTCGCATGGCCATTGCAACAGACTGTAAGATTGCAGGAAAAAGCAGGTTTGCCCGGAAAAACTATTTTTATCCTGACCTTCCAAAGGGCTACCAGATATCCCAGTATGAACTTCCCATTGCCGAGTTCGGACATGTTGAGGTTGAGATAAACGGTGAAAAAAAGCGAATTGGTATCACACGGATACACATGGAGGAAGATGCCGGTAAGCTGAACCATGATCCAGACAGGCCGGTGAGCATGGTGGATTTTAACCGGACAGGCGTTCCCCTTATCGAAATTGTCAGTGAACCCGATATAAGGTCTTCCCAAGAGGCGGGCGCTTATTTGAGGCAACTTAGATCCATTGTGAGATACCTGGATATATGTGACGGAAATCTTGAGGAGGGAAGCTTCAGGTGTGACGCAAATGTATCGGTGATGCCCGCAGGAAGCAAGATATTCGGAACACGCACAGAACTCAAAAATCTCAATTCTTTCAAAAATGTTGAAAAAGCAATTTTATACGAAATAGACAGGCAGAAAGAAATATTAATGGAGGATGGTGAGGTTGTCCAGGAGACAAGGCTCTGGGATGCAGTTAAAAACAGGACAACTTCCATGCGGAGCAAGGAAGAAGCCCACGATTACCGGTACTTCCCCGATCCGGACCTTTTGCCCCTGATGATCGATGCCGGGTGGGTGGATTCAATAAAAAAAAGCCTTCCTGAATTGCCGGATAAAAAAAAGAAACGATTTATCAAACAATACGACTTGCCTTCTTATGATGCCGGCTTTTTAACATCAGGCCGCGATCTTGCAGAGTTTTTTGAGAAATGCGTCAAAATATTTCCCGATTCCAAGCAGGTGAGCAACTGGGTGATGGGCGCCCTTTCAGCCCTTTTGAATGTACAGGGAAAAACAGTAAGCCAGTCCCCCATTTCTCCTGAGAACCTTGCCGGACTTCTCAGACTGATCGATAGGGGTGTCATCAGTGGCAAGATTGCCAAAACCGTGTTTGAAGAAATGGCTCAATCCGGTAAAACTCCAGAAGAAATCGTTGAAAAAAAGGGCCTGGTTCAAGTCACCGATGTTTCCGCCATTGAAAAGGTTGTCTCCGATGTGCTTGGGCGATCTCCTGCCGAGGTGAAAGCTTACAAAGGGGGAAAAACTAAACTTCTGGGCTACTTCGTGGGCCAGGTGATGAAAGAAACCCGGGGTAAGGCAAATCCAAAAATAGTCAATGATTTGCTGAGAAAACTACTCGAAGCCGGTTGACCAGGGATGAAGCCGCCATTTTGTGTTATCTCCTGACCGTTTTTTATTCAAGTTGAGCTAACCAAGCCGATATCAAGCTGCCTATAAAGAGTGTTGCTATATTTCCTGATTTAAAATGGAACATACTTATGACCACTACTATATAGTAATTCTCAAAAATATGTTCCGTTTTAAATGAGGAAACTGTTTGAGTGAATTAGAAATTGTTAAGAAAGAACTTAAGTACAATATTGTTTATTTATTGAAGTAGTTGTCATACCGAAACTAATTATTATAAAGACAGTGAGTTCTTTCTTTACAATTTCTTATAAACGAGTTTTTCATCGTTTAAAACGGAATATATTTTTGAGAAACAGTGTAAACAGATTCTATTTTTCCTGATACATTTACTCTGACCATTTTTGAACAAAGCTGGGAAAAGAGTCCACGGTTTTCACCTGCCTTTGAGTGAAAGCAGTATATACAAAAGATGCTTGACTGTTAGGGGCAACTGACCTAATTTATGCATGCGTAAAAATATAGATATTCAAACATTGAACTTAAAATAGCTTAACCCATAAAACGTATTGCCAATGGATAAATAGAAGGTTCCATGAACAAGATGCAGCGATTTTTCAAGGACAGGCCAATACATGTCGTATGCCGAGTGTTTGAGAAACCGATGCCATGCAGCAGATGGAACTTTCTACGATGCCAGCAAACTTGACGGGAGGGAATTTTTTAAAATGCCATTTTCAATTGCACTGGCCGGAAAGGGAGGTACCGGTAAAACCACCCTTGCAGGCCTTCTGATAAAATACCTGGTAAAAAATGGGAAAACACCCATTTTGGCCGTAGATGCCGATTCCAATGCAAATTTTAACGAAGTGCTCGGACTTAAATATGAGCAAACCCTGGGAAATGCCAGGGAAGAAATGAAAAAGGGAATCGTTCCGGGTGGTATGACCAAAGATGTTTTTATGTCCATGAAACTGGAGCAGGCCATTGTCGAAACAGATGGGTATGATCTCATTGTCATGGGGCAACCCGAAGGGCAGGGATGTTATTGTGCTGCCAATACTCTGTTGACAGGATTTCTTGACAGATTAACGGGCAACTACCCATATATTGTAATGGATAACGAAGCCGGCATGGAACATATAAGCCGACTGACCACCAGCAATGTTGATATTCTTCTCGTTATTTCAGATACATCCAGGCGAGGGATTCAGGCAGCGGTAAGAATCAACCAGCTTGCAAAAGACCTCAATATCGGTGTAGGGAAAAGCTATCTTATCATCAACCAGACCAAAAACGGTATTCCCGAGGCTGTTTCAAGCATTCTCAATGCAGAGGATCTTGAACTGGCAGGGATGATCCCAATGGATAACACCATATATGATTATGATTTAAACGGACAACCCACCATAGAAATGCCGGAAGATAATCAATCGGTAAAAGCGGCATTTGAAATATTTGAAAAAATTATCAAATAGTTTTATAATAATGATGGTTCCAACAATTAGTGATTTTTGGGTGCGCCTTGTTTTTAGGTTGGGATATGATCCAAGTTTTTTAATTACTCCGGGACAGGAATAGATATGAAAAAAACAGGCTTCTTATTTGATCGAAGATATATGCTTCATGAAACGAGTGATTATCATCCCGAAATACACCAAAGACTTGATGCGATTTATAAAGGGATAAATGATGCCGATCTTCTCCCCAAGCTTACCTTAATAAATGGAAGCCGGGCAGACTTAAAATGGGTGGAAGCTGTTCACGATAAAGATTATATTAACAGTTTCCAGGATGCCTGTATGTCCGGGAAAAAAATATTCCGCCATCCGGATAACCAGATGTGCTGCGAGACATTTGAGATAGCGCTGCTGGCTGTCGGTGGCATACTTGATGCTGTAGATCTGGTTATGAAAGACGAATTAGACAATGCTTTCTGTGCCGTCCGTCCTCCGGGGCACCATGCAGAGAGATCTGAGGCCATGGGGTTTTGCTATTTCAACAACGTGGCGATTGCAGCAAGATACCTTCAGTTACAATGGAAAATAACCAATGTGGGAATCGTTGATTTCGATGTTCATCATGGAAACGGCACACAACACATTTTCGAACAGGATCCCAGTGTATTTTATTACTCTATCCATGAACATCCGTCATTCGCCTATCCCGGTACAGGCAGGGAATTTGAATACGGCTCAGGCCTGGGGTATGGCTTTACTAAAAATTCTCCGGTTCTTCCGGGCCAAGGGGATTCGGAATACAAAAAACTGATTAAAAAAGACCTGCTGGCTGATTTTGAAAAATTCAGACCGGAAATCATTCTTGTTTCGGTGGGCTTTGATGGCCATGTGGACGATGACATGTCCGGCATTAAGCTTTCAACCGAATGGTATTCGTGGGTCATGCAAAAAATTCTGGAAATGTCTGACAAATACTCAAACGGAAGGCTTATTACCATACTTGAAGGAGGATATTCGCTCAAACGCCTTCCTGAGCTTGCCAAGAATCATGTTAGTATTTTGTTGGATGGCTGATTTGACCAACCTTATAAGAATTGATGAATTGGTAGAAGTACAGAATCACACTAAAACCGTCAACTAAAACACCCGCCATCATTACGAATGGGGTTTGGAGGATAAAATGTTTGTCGGAAAATCAATGACAAAAAAAGTCATTTCAATCGGCAAAGAGGTTGGCATTTTTGAGGCATATGAAAAAATGTTGCAGCATAACATCCGGCACCTTCCCGTTGTTGAAGAAAATAATGCTTTAATCGGCATAATAACGGATCGCGATATCCGAAGTGCTCTGCCATATAAGCTTTTTAAAAAGGATAATTTTGCCAAAGAAAAGGAAAAATTTTCCGATCTTAAAGTAAAAGACGTTATGACAAAAGATCCATTTACAATTTCTCCGTTACATACCATTCAAGATGCCCTCTTGCTTATTCAGGAAAAACGGGTGGGCGCTTTTCCTGTTGTTGATGAACAGGGCAAACTGAAAGGTATTCTTTCGGTCCGGGATCTTCTTCGCACATTCACCAACGTACTGGGAATCGGTCAACCCGGCACCCTGCTGTGTCTTCTGGTGGAAGAAAAGATTGGCCAGCTTAAAAAAATTGTTGGTGCCATTACCGAAGAGAAGATTTCCATTGGGAGTATCCTGGTAGCCAAATACTGGGAAGAAGGAAAGCGAGCTGTTTTCCCTTATCTTTTGACTCAAAATGTTGCCCCGGTAAAAAGAAAATTGGAAAAAATGGGCTATCAATTACTTGATCCAATGGAATGGTATATGGATCAGTTGCCAAAAAATGACTGAAACACGATACAGATTGAGCCGCGCCGATAACTATCTGAATATACCATATAAAGATCTGTATATATACTATCTTAAAGGACATTTAACCTCTGATAGCAAATTTTTTTATAAAGACTTTATTGGCAACTGGGAAGAGGATGAATTTTCCTTTCTTTTTTTTTCCCGGCCGTCAAAAAAGAAGGTGGAAGATCTTTTACATGCTCAGCCGCAATTAACCCTGCTTGATCATTATCATATGACCTATGATGATTGGCATGGTGAAAAACTTGCTCCTTTCAGAGCAGGGAGGTTCTTCATCACGCATCCATGGGATAAAATAGGGGACAACTTAGATGCGGGAATGAATGGACTTCACATCACACTAGATCCTGGTGTGGTGTTCGGCACAGGAGCACACGCCACCACTTACAACTGTCTAGAGGCTCTTGAACTGGTATTTTCCAATTCAAAAGTGCAATCGGCTTTGGATCTCGGAACAGGAACGGGCGTACTGGCAATTGCCGCTGCCAGGCTGGGATGCAAAAAAATTTTAGCGGTTGATAAAAATTTACTTGCCGCCAGGACAGCTGAAAAAAATGTTCAGCTAAATAACGCAACAGAAAAGGTGGTGGTGATTCAAGGATCCGCTGAAATTTTCGTAGACAACCATGCAGATCTTGTGATAGCAAATATCCATTTTGATGTAATGAAAAACCTGCTAAATTCAGAGGGTTTTTGGTCCAAAAAATGGTTTATCCTGTCAGGACTTTTGCACAGCCAGGCAGAAGAGGCTGCGTACATGCTGGAACAAAAAGGGGCTAAAATAATAAAAAATTGGGAACGTGACGGTATCTGGCATACTTTTTTCGGAAACATATGCTGAATTTTTAATTCATTCCGAAAGGTTAAGACATGTACATTAAATGCTGGGGTTCAAGAGGTTCTATTCCTGTTTCAGGAAAAGAATACCTTAAATATGGTGGTGATACGACCTGTCTGGAAATCCGAACAAAGAGCAATGACATCATTATCGTTGATGCCGGTACAGGAATCCGACGACTTGGCAACCTGTTGACTGATGAAAAACAAAATAAGTATCATTTCCTTTTTACTCACGCTCATTGGGACCATGTGATGGGGTTTCCCTATTTCAAACCCCTCTATTCCAAACATGCCGAATTCAGGATGTATCGATGCCCTTTTCACGATGAATTCGTGGAAAAAATCATCTCTAAGGTCATGGCTCCTCCCAACTTTCCTGTTAAATATTCCGATATAAGAGCTGAATTATCTTATGAAAAAGCCCGTCCAGTGGAGTTTGAAATCGGCAGCGTTAAAGTCGTTCCCATAGCGATTAGTCATCCCAATGGCGGCAGCGGATACAAATTCATTGAAGGCGGAAAGTCCTTTGTGTTCTTAACGGATAACGAACTCGGTTTTATCCATCCTGGTGGGCTTCCCTACAAAGACTATGTCAATTTTTCTTCAGGCGCAGACCTTCTTATTCACGATGCAGAGTACACACCCAAAGAGTACAAAACGTATATTGACTGGGGGCATTCCGTATACACTGATGTTCTCAATCTGGCCTTTGAATCCGGGGTTAAAAAAGTGGGCCTTTTCCATCTAAACCAGGAAAGAACCGACCGGGAAATGGATAAAATCGTCAAAACCTGCGGAAAAATAATAGCCGACAAAAGCAAAAAATTGGAATGTTTTGCCGTAGGATGTGATATGACGTTTGAGTTGTAACCTGATTCGGAAAACAAAACAGCCTCTTGGCCTACACTTTTCGGCTTTTGTAATACTTATTCATACGAAATGCAGCACAAGGTCCTGCTGAAATGAAGCGGGAGACTTGTTATGATGCCGTCAAGGATTATTTATGGATGACCTGATAAAACGAGCAGCCAAAGATCTCGCTTCAGCAAAAAATGTGGTCGCCTTAACGGGTGCGGGTATTTCTGTAGAAAGCGGAATTCCACCTTTCAGGGGAAAAGGCGGGATATGGGAAAAATTCGATCCCATGGAATTTGCTCATATCGATGAGTTTATGAAGGATCCTGCAAGAGTATGGAATGTACTTATTAAGGAAATGAAGGATATCGTTGACACGGCAAAACCAAATGATGGTCATTATGGCCTGGCTAAGCTGGAGCAAAAGGGAATCTTAAAAACGGTTATTACGCAGAATGTTGACGGACTTCACCAGAAGGCAGGGAATACAGATGTAATTGAATTTCATGGAAATTTTGCATGGCAGAAATGCATGACCTGTGATAAGCGAGTGGAAACTATCCGGGTAAATATGTCGCAAATACCCCCACGGTGTGAGTGCGGA
The DNA here is from genome assembly GCA_034189135.1 of Thermodesulfobacteriota bacterium. NCBI lineage: Bacteria > Pseudomonadati > Thermodesulfobacteriota > Thermodesulfobacteriota bacterium. Next base: position 37,712 of record JAXHVO010000081.1, read on the forward strand.
GGTATTTTAAGGCCCGAATGCATTTTTTATGGCGAGATGATTCCAACAAATCACCTGCTACGTTCCAGGCTGGTGTCCTCCCGGTGTGATATCATGCTGGTAGTGGGAACTTCAGCAGTGGTACAACCTGCATCCTTTATGCCGGTTATGGCAAAACAATCAGATGCCAAAGTGATAGAAATCAATCCGGAAAAAACCCCTCTGACAGGTGATATCAGCGACTACCTTATCATGGGAAAAGCAGGACCTGTAATGAAACAAATCATAGAAGAACTTGAGGTACTCCTTGTTTAAAGCATCGGAGAGTTTTTCAATCTCTGCTCTGTCCACCAGTGAAATAGCCCAATAACCTACCAATTGAAACCTGCCTTTAAAAATTTCGATGGCAAGAAGATCGGCGTGCCTGTGCGATGCATACAGACCGGTGAGCTAAGTTCAAACTGGCCTGAAATTGCCATTCCAGTGGAGTAAAATAAGATTGACAACAAAACCTACTTCAGCAATCTGAAAGCTTATGGTTTGTGCCAACGGCTGCTTCAATATGTTGGGTTGCAGTTGAAGGTGATACACAATTCAGAATTTTCGTTTGGTCCATACTGGAAAAGCAATGCCTTATCTTTTTTTTAAGATAAACATCGTCATATCATCAAACTGCTCTCTTTCGATCTGAAAAGCATTTACATCTTCAATTAACTTTTCGCACATATCTTGTGCAGGCAGGTCTGCATACTTATCAAGAAGCCGGGCAAAACGCTTTTCTCCGAACTCCTCATTCTGCTTATTTATCGCTTCAGTTATTCCATCGGTATACAGTACGATGGCTCCCCCTTTGTTCAGATTGATTTCGGCCAAATCCATGGACATACCTTCCATCATTCCTGCTACCATGGTCTTCATCTGGGGCAACATGGCAAAATTTTCACCAGGAGCCATTGATGTTTTAACAAAAGGCATATTGTGTCCGGCTGTTGAATAAATAAATCGACCGGTAGTCATATTGAACACACCATAAAATAAGGTGATAAACATATTTGCTCCCTGGTCCAAAGCCACAAGTCTGTCGTTGAACTCGGTGAGCACCATGTCGGGGGGCAAGTCTCTGGAGCTTAATATGCGAAATAATGTACGGCTTACAGCCATAAAGAGGGCTGCAGGAACTCCTTTACCGGAAACATCGCCGATAACTATTCCACAATTATTGTCGTCAATTTGAAAAAAATCAAAATAATCTCCTCCAACCTCCCGTGCAGGATCGCATTTACCCCACACTTCAATTTCTTTAAACCGGGGGAATTCTTTAGGAAGAAAGCCCTGTTGAATCGTCTTGCCGAGTTCCAGTTCGCTCTCTACCCTTTCCTTGGCCTTGGTGGTTTCCGTCAGTTTGTCAATATACAAACGAAGATCATCCACCATTTTATTAAAAGCGGCGGACAACTCACCAATTTCGTTTTTTTGTTCTTTACCTTCAATACGGGTCGAAAGATTACCTTGCGAAATTTGGCGCGCAGCCCGTGTCAGTTTCAGCAGGGGTCTTGTCAAAGAGACGGAAACAATAATTGCTCCAACCACGGCGACGGAAAAACCGAAAACGATCCAGATAAAAAGGTTGCGCTGCATCTCTGCTGCGGCTTGGTAGGCGTCTTCTTCATTCTTTTCCACAATCACTCCCATCTTCAGTATAGTTGGGATACCATATGCACCCAACATTTTTTCGCCTGAGGGCCGCTGATAGGGTTGGGCGCCAATTGTGCGGATATTCGAAGCCAGCAATTCTTTCACTGTTTTAACCAGTCGGTTCTTACTGAGATCCGGCATGCCTGAGGCAAAAATCTTTCGTCCCTGAGGATTAATTAGGGTGATGGGAATTTTTTCAGCAGATTGATTGTTTTCAATGCGTTTTCTAAGGCGATCAAGATTGATTCTGGCGGAAAGGGTTGCCCTGCGGCCGAAGGTTCTTTGGTCCAGTTCCAGGATCAGGGTAATTAGCCATGCATCTGCATCGTTTAGATAGGTTAAATCGCCTGCAAAGATCACTCCATCCTTTTTTAATGTTTCAATCTGTTCGGGTGTTAGTTTGAGGAATTGCTTTGAATCGACAGATATTTTGCTAAGCTTATGGGAAAATTCATCTTGAGTCACCAGGAGCGGAGTCGAAGCACCCTGAACAGAAATTTGAAGCGCGACAATATCAGCAATATCTTTGATTCCCTCGGTTAGAAGAGAAAGCTTTGCATTGACACCCAGATCTTCATTCTCAACCGCTTTTTTGATTAACCTGAGAGGCGCCAACCACGAATATTTATAAAAATCCTCAATTTCCTGGGTGACCTTCTTGGCCGTTATGATAAGTTTGTCGTTGGCAGAGCTTTTTAACTCATCCCTGGTTATCTTGATCAAGCTCCTTCCGGCAATTCCCAAGGGAATCAATGCAAGAATAATAGAGAAAACAAGCAATTTGGTTCTTAGACTCATTTTTTTACCTATTGGTTTTAAGCTTCAGACAAGTTGTCGTGAGACCTTGGTAAAACATCACTTTATGTCCGATTTCAGTGTTGGTCTTATCTTTTAATCTTCAAAAGATTCTATATATTTCTGAGGTTAAAATATTTGCCCTCCTTGAAGGCGAATATAAATTACCATTCGTCAAAGGTTTCGTCTTTTAGAATTTTTCCAACATCATAGACCCCAAAAACAGATCGCTTTGGTTGAAAACCCTGCGTTCAGTTATGATCCGGATGATATCTGACGCTGTTTCTGCCTTCCTTTTTAGCTCGATAGAGCGCTTGGTCGGCCGAAGACACAAGCTCAACCGAAGACCTGTGCACCAGATTGTTATACAAGGCAATGCCGATGCTGATTGATATGGAAAAATCTGATGAATCATATTTAAACTTGTGGTTTAAAATCTTCTTTCTTAATCTTTCACATACGGTCATGGCATTTTTTAAAGATGTATCCGGCAGAATAACGGCAAATTCTTCACCTCCGTACCTGCAGATGAGGTCTCCCTGGCGAAAATGTTCGTCTATCATCCTGCCAATAGCAGAAAGGGCCATATCGCCGGCAAGATGCCCATACCTATCGTTGATATTTTTAAACTTGTCCAGGTCGATCATGCAGAAGCCCAGATTCCGTTTGTATCTTTTCGCTCGTGCCAGCTCCCGCTTCAGGGATTCAATGAAATATCGACGGTTATATAGGCCGGTTAATTCGTCTCTGGTTGACATCTGAGCCAGCTGTATCTGGGCCTGTTTCATTTCTCTTTCCAGGCTTGACATTTCAGCCAATTTTTCCTGGGCCAGTTTTATTTCTCTTTCCAGGCCAAATTTTTCAACCGTATTGGTTATACTTCGGGAAAGGGATTTTTTGCTGATTTTATTTTTAGGCAGATAGTCATAAGCCCCTGCGTTAATGATTTCAGAAGCGATCGTTTCATCTTCCAGTTGGGAAATGATTACTACCGGTATTTCAAGTTTGCTATCGCTTAATGACTGCAGAATATCCAGTCCGGTGCCGTCAGGAAGAAAATGTTCCGATAAAATCAAATCAACCGAGCAATTATTCAACTGAGTGATGGCCGCTTTTATATTTTTAACACGGGTCAAGTCGAGTTGTATAAAGGTTTTTAAACAGTTGGATATTTTCTTAAAGTCAGCATCAGATTTTTCCACCGACATGATTGATATTTTTTTATCATGGCTCTGTGTAGAGTGGTCGTTGTCATCTGATGCTAAGTTATCTTGAGGGATGGTCTGAATTCGCTTAATTATTTCAAAAATCTGTTGTCCGGCGTCTTCTATGCCACACATGTATTTTTTAAGTTCAGGGGGAATTTTTTTTTCAAACCGCATCAACTCCACATTATCCATGAGTTCTGTCAGTGGCTGATTTAATTCATTGGCGGTTGCTCCAGACAAAAGAAGCAACATCTTAAGCCTTTCTTCTTCAATGACTGATTTTTGTTGATTTATGATTTTCTGATTGGCTTTTTTCAGCTTTTCCACAGTTCGTTTAAGATGGGCAGTGGTTTTTTTTAAGGCCTTCTTCGCCTGGTGGCGCCCCACCGCATAACGTATTGCACGGACGAGGGCCTTGCTGTCTGTCTGGCCCTTTATCAGATAATCTTCCGCCCCTGCATTGACAGCCTTGATACCAAGAGTTTCATCATTTTGCCCTGTAAACACGATAATGGGAATATCTGAAGTCTGGGCATACACTTTATTTAGCGTCTTAATTCCACTGCTGTCAGGAAGTCCAAGGTCAAGCAGAATAATAGCAAAATGTTCATCTTGCAAATGTTCGAGTCCCGAAGAAAGACGGTCGGCATGAACCAGCTCAAATGAGATATCTCTGACTTTGTTCAGCATACGCCGTATCATTTGAGCAATATAGGGGTCATCTTCAATTATCAAGGCGCTTACCGACTTAATTTTCATTCCTTCTCCAGTTCATTTTTATTCATTCATAACCATAGCACATAAATCGCTTTAAGTTCAAGAAAACATTCAACATGCAGCAGACCAATTCAAAAAGATTAGATCCTATTAACCACTCGCTGCACGCCATCGGCCATTCAAAACACTTAACCATTCAAAAAAAAATACAAAAAAATATGGTTTGACTGTAACCAAAAATACAGTATAAAACAAAATCAAAAAATTTGATTTTATAAACAATATTATTTCCGCAACAATTTTATAAGGACATACCATGGCTACAAAGGTACTAAAACGTAAGCTTGCCGCCATCTTTAGTGCGGATGTGAAAGGATACAGTCGCATGATGGGTATGGATGAAGGCTCCACTGTCATCACCCTGACAACTTATCGTAAAGAAATTTCTTCTCTCATTAATAAACACAGGGGTCGGGTGGTGGACTCTCCCGGTGACAATCTTTTGGCCGAATTTGCCAGTGTGGTGGATGCAGTTCAATGTGCGGTTAAAATACAGGAAAGACTCAAGACGAAGAACAAGGAACTGCCCCGAGACCATAGGATGGAATTTCGTATCGGTATCAATTTGGGGGATGTAATAGAAAAAAGAAAGCGTATTTATGGTGATGGAGTTAACATTGCAGCCCGGATAGAAGGGCTTGCAGAAGCCGGAGGTATCAGCATTTCAAGCACCGCTTACGACCAGGTAAAGAACAAACTGGGCCTTGAGTTCGGGTATATGGGAGAACACAACGTGAAAAATATCGCGGAGCCTGTAAGAGTGTATAAGGTTCTTATGCAACCCGGAGCTGCCACCCCAATGTTACCGGCACAAAAAATAGAGGTTCTGCTTTATACTGCCGTCACCCTGGGAGCACTGTATTTTCTCTATTTTAAGTATTTAAGATATATTATCGCCGATTTTAAATTTATGGCTTTGTTGCCAATAAACTTTATATCTTTGATAAACATTCATCCGATAGTTTCTATAGCCATTGGTGTTCTTTTTATGGCTGTGATTTTATTGTTAATGAAATTTAAAAAAAAGGCACCCCAACTCTTCTTTAAAATGCTTAAAGGTGGATTCGGTTTTTGTGCCGGTTTTCTTTTATTTTACCTTCCTGCAGCGTACCTTCCTTTTGATGCAGGAGCAGGATTAAGGAGAACCGTTTATCAGTCTGAAAATCTATTTGTTGAGGTGGTGGAAAATAATGTCCATATCTACAAGGAACCCAACAGTGATTCCCCCATACTGCGTAAAGTTAATAAGGGCAATTTATTACTGTTGGCAGATGTGAGTAAAAAAGGCTCGCTGACATGGAATAAAGTGCTGTTGGGGAAAAAAGAATACGGATGGATCATGCGCGTGGTTCCTCCCAAATTCGGTGCATCGGAAAAAAGGCTTACCTTTACTTATAAATTTAACTTTAGATATACAGATATAGGCGCATTCCTAATCGGAATTTTCGGTTTTGTTTGGGGCTTTATTAAATTCAGAATCAGGACTACCTGAAAGAGTTTATTATAGCAAATAAGAGCTGACCTTATTTGAAAGCTCGTCAAATACAAACGGATAGGCAAAAGCGATTGACCCGTCACCGGCAACAGGTGACATTTTCAATACAGCTCCTCGGGCGCAGATTACCTAATTTTCCAACCGCCTTACAAGATCGTCCTTATCTTCCGCTTTGCTTAAGGCTTCCTTATAATCCACTTTTTTACGCCTTACCAGCTTGGCCAACTCTTCATTCATAAGCATATTTCCCTGTGCTTTTCCGGTTTGCATGGTAGATTTAATTTGATTTATTTTTTCTTCACGAACCAGGTTGGCAACTGCCGAATTAACCACCAGAACTTCCACAGCAGCTGCTCGACCACCACCGATACACTTGCAAAGTACCTGAGCCACTATACCTTTTAACGAGTCACAAAGACCCACACGAACACGGCTTTGCTGATCGGGTGGAAAGGAATCGATAATACGATCAAGGGCGCTGATTGCCGAATTGGTGTGCAGGGTACCGAAAACCAGGTGGCCGGTATTTGCAGTCTCAATGGCAAGGGAAATGGTCTCTGAGTCACGCAATTCACCTACAAGCACAATGTCCGGATCCTCTCTGAAGGCAGCCCTAAGGGCACTGGAAAAACTATTGGTATGGCGTCCTATCTCCCGTTGATTAATTAAAGAAAGTTTACTTAGATGTACGTATTCAATTGGATCCTCCATGGTGACGATATGCGCACGGCGAGTGCGGTTAATATAATCTATCATTGCCGCCAGGGTAGTCGACTTCCCGGAACCGGTCGGACCTGTAATAAGCACCAACCCTTTGGGATGATCGGACAGCTTCTTTAAAATCAGCGGGAGGCCCAACTGCTCGAAAGAAAGAATTTTAGTGGGAATAAAGCGAAATACAGCCCCTATACCAAGATCATCGCGAAAAAGGTTTACACGAAACCTTCCCACATCAGATACCGAATATACAAAGTCCGTGTCATTTTGATCTAAAAATTGATTTTTACTTCGTTTACCCATAACAGGATCCAATAACTCAAAAACCTCTTTAGCTCCGACTTTCTTTGTGTCGGCGATGTCCTGGATTTCACCATCAATACGCCAATGTGGAATCTGACCGGCTGAAAGGTGGAGATCGGAAGCCCCTTCGGCCACCATTCTTTTAAGCAAAGTATCCAGTTTGGGTGAAGACTTGTCTTCACCCTTTTTTTCATCTTTTTCAGGTTTTTCTGTAGATGCGGACCACTCTTCCACCCCGGCTTGTGAGCCCAGCACCGTATCGAAAAAATCGTTGTCGATACGAACCATCTGGAGCTCCATGCTTGGCAGAAAACTTCGAACAGCCCCGAGGACCTTGGAACTGGGATCGTTGACTAATCCTATACGCAAAACATTTTGGGTTGCCTGTAATGGTAAAACACGGTGCCTGATAATAAAATCCAGCGGAAGCATTTGTATGATATCAGGCGACGGGAGATCTGAGTCTTTATCGTAAGCCGGAAGGGGAATATTGGTGGAAAGCTGCTCCACCCTTCTGGCAAGGTTTTGGCTGATACTCGGTCCGAAGGCGGGTATGTTTTCAAACATATATTCAAAAAGGGCTCTGTCAAACTTCAAGATCAGTGTCTTTTGAGTCGCCTGAACCGTTGCCGTGCGTGGTTCCTTTAACAAAAGGCCTATTTCCCCGATAATACTGTTTGGTTTAATCCTTCCCAGCTCTATCATTCCATCGGTGGATTTATGGTGGTGCAGAATAGAAACTTCTCCCTTAATAAGCATGAAGAATGCCTCTGACGGCTCGTTTTCTTTTACAATATTTTCCTGCGGATCATAGTGACAAAGCTTTGCACGGCTGGCAATTTTAATAAGCGAGTCTTCCTTAAGAGCACCAAACATCTCAGTCTTGCCCATTGCTGCGGCAACCATTTTCAATGCATCAGTTTCAATCTTTAGAATTTTCATAGATCAATCTCCTTAATAGTGGTCATTTTCTGCAACCCGGTCAAAATTATCGTATTTTTTGTACCTATAGTCAAGTCCCATCCTTTATCCAAGGGAAAACCTCATTGGTGCGTTCAGTGGTTGACTATTTAATCATTTGTTATCATAGTATCATTAACCGTTTTTAAACGAGTGGATTCCATAAAAGATGGGGGCACACAACAGGATGACCATATGGATGTCATCAATATTATTCCTTTGACGCGCTGTTGTTTTAATATTATACTCCCAATGTTTTTTACAGCCATAAAATAAACTGGGAATTATCTCCAAAGGAAAATAATGGGTCAGCTGAGATGTAAAAAATGCGGTAGGGAAGTAACCGGTAAAGATAAATACTGTCCGGTTTGTGGCAAATTAATTAAAAAAAATGCTGTGGCAAGAGCGGTTCTTTTTATCATTGCAGTGTTGATTGTTTTTTATGTATATCCAAGGCTGACCAGTAAAATAGACGAAAAACCGCAGGTCCAATACTCCGAACCGGCTGTTTCGATCACAGCGTTCCGGTTGTATAAAATATACCAGCAGAATGAACCTTCTGCAGATAGAAAGTTTAAAGGAGAAATCGTTTCGGTCAGCGGCGAGATAGGCAGTATTGGCAAAGATATGATTGGAAAATTTAACATCTGTCTGAAAATAAAAGATAGCCGCTGCGGTGTCCAATGCTTTTTTGATAAAGCATATAAAAAAAAGGTGTTGGCTCAGGAAAGGGGAGCCCGTATAACCATCACCGGAAGATGTGACGGGAAAACAGGAAGAGTTATTCTTAGAAAATGCGTCATCCTTATAGCACATTGAAGATTTGATTGTTTTCATTACTTGGGCATTCATAATTCCTGGTTCGATATTTTGCTGTTCAAAACAAATCCGTAAGTTTGACGTTTTAAAAAGATAACGTATTATAAAACGGTCTGTTTTTACACCGGTTATGACTTATTTACTCAAGTTTCGCACCCCTTATCAACGGTGGAGCCGGAATTGTTAAAGCGCCGATTGATGTTAAGGGTGTGAATCGAGACAGTTATATTATTTTCTTCCAGGGGATATGAATTGAATCAGTTGCAGCGTGTCCGGATATTTAGGATACAGTCTATCCATTGCTAAACAATATAAAAGGGACGGTCTATCCCAAATATCCGGACACGGCAAAAAGGTGCAATAGATCACCCACATATCCCCTTACAGAAAAAAACATAACCGTTTCGATTGACATCTGATTTTATATGTTACGTACCGTCAGGGCATTACTTTCCGCCAAACCGGGGTGCGAAACTTGAGTTATTTATTTTTATCTGCCCACGGCTCAACTTAACAGATTTGGCAGGTGTGCCTATGTCAGACTCAAAATCAGATATGTCTTCCATAACAAGCACAGTAGATTCGGTAAAACATCTTTTTACTGCTTTTCGTTTTAAAGGCCTTACGCTGAAAAACAGAATTGTATTGCCCGCCCTTGCGTCCTTTCTATTAGACGATGATGGTGCTGTTACCGAAAAAGCGGTTAATCATTACAGACTCAGGGCTGCCGGTGGCCCGGCCATGGTTATAACGGAAGCCTGCGCTGTTTCACGGGAAGGCATTGTCTCTCCCAATCAGGCCAGGATTTCCCACGACCGATTTATAGAAGGTCTTTCGAAAATAGCTCGTGCCGTAAAAGCTGAAGGAGCGATCCCCGCCATTCAGATACACCATGCCGGCAGACAGACCTCGGTTAAAATAATCAAACAAAAACCCTATGCCCCGTCACCGCTGCGTTGCCCGGCAATTAGGGGTGATGTAGACCCATTGACTAGTGAAGGCATACAGGTACTGGTGAAAAAATTCGGAGATGCTGCCGTGAGAGCCATGGAAGCCGGTTTTGAACTTTTAGAGATTCACGGCGCACATGGTTATCTGATTAATCAATTTATTTCCGGATTTTCCAACATCAGGGAAGATGAGTATGGCGGGAGTACGGTTGGGAGGACGCGATTTGCCAGAGAGGTTGTACGGGAAATCAGGAGTAGGCTTGGCGACGGATTTCCCTTATCATTTAAAATCAGTGCCCAAGAATTTGTACCCGGCGGTCTAACGGTGGAAGAGAGTGTTCAGGTGCTGAAAATACTGGCTGATGCCGGGATCGATATTGTTCAGGTTTCTGCGGGTAATGATGCAACACCCGAATGGATATGCCAGCCCGCTTTTATGAAAAAGGGTTGTCTGGTAGATTCTGCCGAGAAAATCAGGAAAGAATTGGATATTCCCGTGATGGTGGTGGGAAGGATCAATGATCCGTTGATGGCCAACAAAATTATACAAACCGGAAAGGCCGATCTGGTTTGTATGGGCAGGGGCCTTATGGCGGATCCGAAAATGCCCAAGAAAGCGATACAAGGTCGTTTTGATGATATCAGAACCTGCATCGCCTGTAACACCTGCATGGAATCTATCTTTAGAAAAGGCCGCGTGGAGTGCCTGGTCAACCCCGCTTTGGGCAGGGAAAGGGAGATGGAAATCCGTCCTGCTGAAACGCCTAAAAAGGTGATGGTGATCGGTGGCGGCCCGGGCGGGTTAAACATTGCCTGGGTTGCAGCCAGAAGGGGTCATGATGTGCAACTTTTTGAAAGGCAACCACAGCTGGGTGGTCAGCTGAAAATAGGGAGTGTATCGAACTTCAAAAAAGAACTGCTGAACCTAATCAGGTTCCAGAAAAGACAGGTTAAGAGATTCAAGGTCAAATGCCATCTCAATCATGAAGTGACGATAGAAACCATAAAACAGGTTAATCCGGAGGTGGTTGTTCTGGCAACCGGGTCTATTCCCTTGGTGCCATCGGTTGAAGGGATTGAGAACGAAATTGTTGTTCCCATTCATGCGGTTTTAAACCGTGACCGACCTCTTTGTAAAAAAACAATTATCATTGGAGGTGGCGCTGCCGGTTGTGAGATTGCTCTGCATCTTTCCGAATGTGGATCTTTGGTTACCATGGTTGAAATACTTCCCAAAATCGGGGGTGATCTGGAAACAATGACCAAAAAAATTCTTGTCCAAAAGCTTAAAGAACATAACGTGCAAATAAAAACTGAATCTAAGCTGTCAAGGATTGAAAATAATGGAGTTGTGATTACCGACCAAAACCAAAAAGAAACCTTTATTGAAACTCAAAGAGTGGTGATTGCCATCGGATATCGCTCTGACAACAGGCTTTACGATCAAATCAGATCTTTGGGATATGAAACCCATCGTATCGGCGACTGCCTTGAAGCCAGAAGTGCCAAAGAAGCGATCTATGAGGGAATGGCCTTAGGCTGCTCGATTTAGCCCAACTGCACCGGCAAAGTGGCACGCGGTAAAGTGGCCTTTTTCAACTTCCTGTAGTTTCGGTTCTTTTGAACTGCATATATCCCGTGCGTACATACACCGGGTGTGGAATCGGCATCCGGCCGGAGGATCTATGGGGCTGGGCACATCTCCTTTTAAAATAATGCGTTTTCTTGTTAAAGTCGGGTCCGGCATGGGAGAAGCCGACAGCAGAGCCTGGGTGTAAGGATGAAGCGGCCTGTGATAGAGTTCTTTGCTGTTCGCAAGTTCCACCAGTTTTCCCAGATACATTACCGCCACCCGGTCACTGATATGTTCAACCACATGCAAATCATGGGAGATAAACAGATAGGTGAGTTCAAATTCATCCTGGAGTTCTTTAAGAAGATTAAGCACCTGGGCCTGGATTGAAACATCCAGTGCGGAAACGGCTTCGTCACATACGATCAGTTCCGGATTAAGCGCCAGTGCTCTGGCCACCCCGATCCGCTGGCGCTGTCCTCCCGAAAACATATGGGGATATCGGCGCATGTGCTCACGCCTTAAGCCGACCACATGCAAAAGCTCCAGCACCCGTTCCTCTCTTTCACTTTTATGCTTAACTCCGTGTATCAGCAGCGGCTCTCCGATAATTTGCGATACATTTTTACGGGGGTTCAAAGAAGAGAATGGGTCCTGAAAAATAATCTGCATCTTTTTACGTAAAACGCGCATCTTGTTTTGATCATAGGACAGGATGTTTTCGCCTTCAAAAAGCACCTCACCGTCTGTAGGTTCTTCCAGCCTGAGAATGACCCGTCCGAAAGTGGTTTTACCGCAACCCGATTCACCCACCAATCCCAGGGTTTCTCCCTTGCGAATGTTTAAGCTGATGCCATCCACCGCTTTAACAGCTGCCACCTGTTTTAAAAAAACACCCCCCAGTATCGGGTAGTGTTTCACCACATCGTTTGTTTCAAGCAAGTATGGGGTTTTCCAATGGTCAGGCATATTTTAAGCACCTTGCAATATGGTTTTCACCAACTTTATACATCTTTGGTTCGGTTTTGAAACAGTCCTCAAAAGCATCCGGGCATCTGTCACTGAACAGGCAGCCTTTGGGTAGGTTGAACAGCGATGGTACGGTACCGGAAATGGTGCTGAGTTTTCCATCGGTGGTTTTGCGGCCGACTGACGGTATCGATTCCAGCAGTCCAATGGTATACGGGTGTTTGGGATTGGAAAAAAGAGTGTTGACGTCGGCGAATTCAACCCGTTTTCCGGCATACATAACCGCAACGTGCTGGGCCATCTCTGCAATGACACCCAGATCATGGGTGATAAACAGGATGGCGGCCCCGGTTTCCTCTTTAAGTTTGTTCATCAGGTCCAGGATTTGTGCCTGAATGGTCACATCCAGGGCTGTGGTCGGCTCATCGGCAATCATCAGTTTGGGATTGCACGCCAGCGCCATGGCAATCATTACCCGCTGGCGCATACCACCGCTCATCTGGTGCGGGTAATCGGACAACCTAGTTTCCGGTGCCGGGATACCCACCTTGTGAAACATTCCGATCACACGCTCCTGGGTGTCTTTGCGCGACAGTTGCTGGTGCAGGCGGATGACTTCACCGACCTGTTCTCCCACGGTGAAGACCGGGTTCAAAGATGTCATGGGTTCTTGGAATATCATGGAAATCCGGTTGCCGCGAATTTTACGCATCCGGGCCTCGGAATATAACAATAGGTTGTCGCCTTCAAAGAATATCTTCCCGCCCATAATTTTTCCCGGCGGGTCAGGAATGAGCTGGATAATGGAATGGGCCGTCACACTTTTGCCGCAACCGGATTCTCCCACCAGTCCCAGGGTCTGACCGGCCTGGATGGTCAGGTTGATATCGTCTACAGCCTTTGCAGTCTGTCCCCGAACAGAAAAATAAGTTTTCAGGTTTTGAATGTCTAGTAGGTTACTGTTTTGCATCAGACGTTATGGGTCACGGTGAACATTTTATAAAAAGATTTATTGGTTTTAGTCTCTAAGTCTCGGGTCAAGTGCATCTCGCAGGCCATCACCCAGCAGGTTGAAGCCGAGAACAGCCAGTAAGATCGCAATACCGGGAAATGTCATCACCCAGGATGCCCGTAAAATCAATCCCCGGCTCATGGCAATCATCCCTCCCCATTCGGGAGTGGGTGGCTGGGCGCCCAGCCCTAAAAAACTCAAGGCGGCTGCATCCAGAATTGCCGAAGCCATACTCAAGGTGGTCTGGACAATCAGAGGACCCATACAGTTGGGCAAAATCGCCAGGAAAATGATCCGCCAGTTATTGGCACCGATGGATTTGGCGGCCATCACATAATCCTTTTCACATTCTTCCAGCACACTGCCGCGCACAATGCGTGCAAACCGGGGAATATAAGTAAAGCCGATGGCCATCATGGCATTCCGCAAGCTCGGTCCGAGATAGGCCACCACCACAATGGCCAGCAAAAGATAGGGAAAGGCAAGGATCATATCCATGATGCGCATAATGATGCTGTCAATCGTTCCTTTATAGTATCCGGAAATAGAGCCGAGCAGGACGCCGAAAAAAAAGGCCAGGCCCACACTGATCACCGCCACAGCCAGGGATACGCGGGCGCCATAAATGATACGGGAAAGGGTGTCCCTGCCCAGATCATCCGTTCCCAGGATGTTTTTCCATGTTCCTTTTTCGTGCCAGACCGGGGGTTTGATCTGATCATAGAGGGAGACCTCCAGTGGATCATGAGGGCTAAGCTGCGGAGCGAAGATGGCCGCTAATATAAATACGGTAATAATCACCAGACCGATAACGGCTGTCTTGTTTCGCCACAGCTGACTGAGCTGTTCCAGCATCGGGTGCCGGTCAAAAGGATTTTTTTGTGCTGTTTCCTTAGTCATTATTGGACACTGATTCTCGGGTTAATAACCGCATACAGTATATCTACACATAAATTGATGATCACAAACATGGCGGCAATAAACAGTGTTCCCCCCTGGATGACCATGTAGTCGCGCTGCATCACGGCATCATACATCCATTTGCCCACACCGGGCCAGGCAAAAATTGTCTCGGTTAATATCGCCCCCCCCAAAGCCACACCAAACTGCAGGCCCACCGTGGTTACTACCGGGATGAGGGCATTGCGCAGGGCATGCTTGAAAGTCACCATAAACTTGGAAAGACCCTTGGCCTTGGCGGTTTTAATATAATCCTGGCGAAGAACTTCAAGCATGGCCGAACGCGTCATCCTGGCGACAATGGCCATGGGGATGGTACTCAGGGTTACGGCAGGCATGATGATATGCCAGAGCGCATCTTTCAGAGCCGCCCAGTTTCGGGTCAAAACAGCATCCAGGATATAATAATTGGTGATGATTTCCAGATCGATATCGATACTCAACCGTCCGGACATTGGGAGCCAGCCCAGGTTGAGAGAAAAAATCAGCATAAAAATCAACCCCAGCCAGAAAACGGGCATACTGACACCGGCCAGTGCGCCAAGCATGCTGACATAGTCAAAAATGGAGTACTGTTTGGTTGCCGAAATGATACCGAAAATAATACCGAAAAAACAGGCGATGCATAGGGCCACCACAGTCAGTTCAATGGTGGCGGGAAAACGCTGTTTGACCTCGGTCCAGACCTTCTGGCGGGTCCAGATGGTTTCGCCCAGATCACCTTTCATCAAACGCTTCATGAACATTCCGTATTGGACGTAAAGAGGTTCATTCAGTCCCAGGTGCTCTCTAAGTTCAACCAGTGTTTCTTCAGTGGCTCTTTCACCCAGAAGCAGCATGGCAGGATCGCCGGGCGTCATATGCAACATTAAAAAAACAATGATAGACACCCCGAGAAGGGTGGGGACCAGAATCAATATGCGTCGGATGATATAAGACAGCATGAAAATATAGATGGATAGGTTTGATCAGTTTTAGATAAAAGCGCACGAGCAAAGGGGAAGAGGTTTAACCTCTTCCCCCGATTACTTATTTTACATCTGTTTTTTATGGCTACTTGAGCCACACGTTTTTCAACCGCACAGATCCGGTGGGATGAAGTTTGAAATTCATTACGTTTTTCCGTGCGGGCCAGATGACCGTTGAGTGGGCAATACTGATCACCGGACACTCATCGTAAATCAGCTGCAGCGCCTGCTTATATATTTTGCTACGCTTTGCCTGGTCAATCGTTTGTCTGCCCTTGACCATCAGATTGTGGTACTTTTCATTGTGCCACTGGGTCCTAATGGAGCTGGACGCCAACCCGTCGAATAGGACCGCCAGGAAGTTATCCGGGTCACCATTGTCACCGGTCCAGCCAAGCTGGAACAGATCCATGTCTTCCGGTTGTTCCCGCTGCCGTTTCAAGTAAGTTCCCCACTCAAAAGTGACAATCTTGGCCTTGATACCGACTTTTGCCAGATCAGCAGCCATGGCCTCACCGATCTTGCGCCCGTCCGGATTATACGGACGAGGAACAGGCATGGACCATAGTGTAATTTCCCCCAATCCTTTTCCATTGGGGTATCCGGCTTTGGCAAGGAGCTTCTTTGACAGGGCAGGATCGTATTTAAACCCGGGGATCTTCTTGTTATAACCCCACATGGTGGGCGGGATTGGATTTTTAGCGGTCTGTCCCATACCCTGATAGATATTATCGACAATTGCTTTACGGTTGACCGCATGGGCGATGGCCTTACGCAGGTTAAGATTGCTCTTCCAGGGTTCCTTGGTGTGATTGAATGAAAGGTAACCGACATTCATCCCCGGTTGGGTTGGGAGTTTCAAGTTGCGGTCTTTTTTTGCCAGATCAATATCAGCCGGATTGGGAAACTGGCAGATATGGATATTGCCGGTCTTGAGCTCAAGGAAGCGAACCGAATTTTCCGGAATTGATCTAAAAACAATTCTTTCCAGGTAAGGGCCGCCTTTTTTGTCCCAGTAATCGTTGTTTCTGGTCAGTACGATACGGTCGTCTTTGATCCATTTTACGAATTTAAAGGGACCGGTTCCCACAGGATTTCTCAAAAACTCTTTGGGGTTGCTCAAAAAAGCCTCGGGGCTGATAATATTGGCAAAATCCATCCCCATGTTTGCAATAAATGGTGCTTCAACTCTTTTCAGCTTAAATACTACCGTGTATTCTCCAACAGCTTCAATGGAACCAACCGTCTTGTCCATTTCCATGGAGACCCAATACTCCGGCGGACGTTCCTGAGCCGGAATTTCCCATCCTTTACCAAAAAATTTTACATTGCGTTCTTTCATCATACGGCCGATGGAAAAAACGACCGTATCGGCGTTGAACGGCGTGCCGTCATGAAATTTTACCCCTTTTCTCAGATTAAAGGTATATGTTTTGCCGTCCGGAGAAATTTTCCATGATTTAGCCAGACCGGGTTCCAAGGCGGTGGATTCATCTTTGTAGAATACCAGAGCCTCAAAAATATTATCACAGACCAAAAAAGAGTTTCCGTCTGTTTCATAAGCCGCGTCCAGCCCCACGCTGTCCCCGCCCCTGCCGAATACCAACGTGCCGCCTTTTTTAGGCGCTGCCATGGCCATACCTGTTACGGCAAACACAAATACGGTCATAATGATTAAAACCTTTTTCATCATCTGTGCCCCCTCCTTTGACAATTAGCAGTTATTGGATTTTACTTCTCAAAAAACACCCCCGGTGGGTGATAATCCAATTTATAAACACGTTCGTTTCTTATCAAAACATTTTAAGCATGTCAAAAGATATATCACCGGGTTGTCATGGCACTTATCGGCCATATTTAAATATAAGCGTATTAAAAAAAGCGACGCCAGGCGTAAACAGGTATAGAGTTATAACTCAAGTTTCGCACCCCTTATCAACGGTGGAGCCGGAATTCTTAAGGCACTGATTTGTGTTGAAGGTGTGAATCGAGACAGTTATATTATTTTCTTCCAGGGGATATGAATTGAATCAGTTGCAACGTGTCCGGATATTTGGGATAAAGTCTATCCGTTGCTAAGCAATATAAAAGGGACAGTCTATCCCAAATATCCGGACACGGTAAAAAGGGGTAATAGATGACCCACATATCCCCTTACAGAAAAAAATATAACGGTTTCGATTCACATCTGATTTTATATGTTACCTGCCGTCAGGGCATTACTTTCCACCAAACCGGGGTGCGAAACTTGAATTATAACTTTAAAGTTTATCGGGGCAAAAGATTCGATTTTCTATGCGGAGAAAAAAACCACAAGATTTAATCATCATGTTGGTTTTTATTACTTGACCTGATAGGGATTCCGAATGTAAAACACATATTAGAGGCTGATGGAGAGAGTGAAACGGACTTTTTTAAGTTCAATATTAACTTTGGAAAACTAAAAGGGGGTAGGAATGAAAAGATTATTGGTAGTGTTTTTAGCAATTTTGTTGCTTTTTTCTTTTGGCATGACGGCAAGTGCAAAAACTTTGAAGCTTGCCATGGACGCGGATCCGAAAACCATGGATATCCAGGAACAGTTATCCGGTGGCATGCTGCAGTTTTCGCATTGGGTGTTTGATCCCTTGGTACGCTGGACCCAGGACGGGAAATTTGAACCGCGTCTGGCAACCAAATGGGAGCGGATCAATGATCTGACCATGCGCTTTTATCTTCGCAAAGGGGTAAAGTTTCACAGTGGAAATCCGTTTAACGCCAAAGACGTCGTATTTACCATGAAGCGTTTTAGAAAGAGTGCGGACTTCAAGGGACTTTTCGAGCCTTTCGGAGAAACCAAGATTGTAGATAATTATACCATTGATATTACAACCAAAAAACCTTACGCGCTGCTTTTAAATATGGCCACCTATATTTTCCCGTTGGACAGCAAATTTTATACCGGTACGGATGACCAGGGAAAGCCCAAAGACGCTATCCTGAAAGTCGGGTATACCTTTGCCAAAACAACCCTTCCCAGTGGAACCGGTGCGTTCAAATGTACCTTCCGTGAGCATGGGGTAAAACTGGTCATGGAAAGAAACCCTGACTACTGGGACACCCAATCACCGGGAAATGTGGATAAAATTATTTTCACCCCCATCAAAGAGGAAGCGACCCGGGTGGCGGCCCTTCTTGCCGGAGATGTCGATTTTATTTCTCCTGTCCCGCCGCAAGATTTTAAACGGATTAAAAAGGATAAAAAAGTCGATTTGCTTACCTACACCGGCGGCAGGATCATCACGGTGCAGATGAATCAGAAACGTCTGGAACCGCTCAGAAACAAAAAGGTGCGCCAGGCTATTGTACATGCGGTGAACAACGCGGGTATTTGCAAGAAAATCATGAAAGGGACCGCCACAGTGGCCGGTCAGATGAGCCCCAAAGGCTATTTCGGATACAGGGAATCACTAGTTCCCAGATATGACCTGAGAAAAGCCAAAAAACTGATGAAGGAAGCCGGTTACCCGAAAGGTTTTAAGGCAACCATGATCGCGCCCAACAACCGTTATGTGAACGACGAAAAAATCGCCGAAGCATTCTGCGCCATGCTGGCCAAAATAAAAATTGATGTCAGTTTAAAGGCCATGCCAAAAGCGCAGTACTGGGATGAGTTTGACCGGCAGCCTGCGGATTTCCAGATGATCGGATGGCATTCCGATACCGAGGACTCCGGTAATTTTTATGAGTTCCTGGCCATGTGCCCCAACAAGGAAACCGGTTACGGACAGTACAACAGCGGAAACTACTGCAATCCCGCAGTTGATGTGTTGACACTGAAATGCCAGTCAGAAACCAACCTGGAAAAGAGATCACAGATGCTTCAGGAAATTGAGCAGATTTTGTATGATGATGCGTCTTTTGTACCTTTTCACTGGCAGAACCACTCCTATGGAGTTAAAAAAGGGGTGAAAGCCGGACCGATTATCAACACCTTGAATTTTCCGTACCTGGGAGACCTGGTAATAGAATAATTCATTATTATTCTCTAACAACTTAATTCCCAACGGGGCAGATTGATTCAAGTTGAACGTTAATCTGCCCCTGTATTTTTAAAAAATAAAAGATACTATGTTTGCATTTATTATTCGACGGATCATCCAGGCCGTTATTGTGATGCTGGTGATTAGTTTCATTGGTTTTTCCGTCCAGCATAATCTTGGCGATCCGGTCAGGGATATGGTTGGGGAACGGGTATCGGTAGCCGAACGTGAAGCATTAAGGGACAAACTCGGTCTAAACGATCCTTTCTTCACGCAGTACTTCCGGTTTGTAAAAAACGCCTGTCAGGGAGATCTGGGAATTTCATATTTTCATAACAAACCCACCGTGGAAGTCATTCTCAGAAAAGCCCCGGCAACCCTTGAGCTTGTTTTTGTTACATCCGCCATCATTCTACTAATCACTTTCCCAGTGGGTGTATATTCGGCGCTTTATCCCAAAAGCTGGTTTTCCAGGTTTGCCATGGGGGCGAGTACCATTGGAGTTGCGGTACCGGTGTTCCTAACGGCAATTGTCTTGATTTATATCTTTGGCGTAGAGCTTCAGTGGCTTCCTGCCTTTGGTCGAGGAGATACGGTTAATGTCTGGGGCTGGGAAACAGGACTGTTAACCAAGGACGGCTTACTCCATCTCATCCTGCCAAGTTTTTCCTTGGCGTCCATCATGCTTCCTTTATATATCCGTCTGATTCGCAGTGAAATGATGGAAGTGCTTGAAACAGAATATATCAAATTTGCCTGGGCCAAAGGATTGAACCGTTACCGGGTGTGGCTGCTACATGCTTTCAAGAATACCCTTCTTCCGGTGGTGACGGTTTTTGGTGTTGAAATCGGAATCCTGTTCGCTTTTACCCTGCTGACGGAAACGGTTTTTCAATGGCAGGGGATGGGATTTATGTTTCTTGAAGCGGTTGAGCGGGCGGACACCGCCCTCATCGTTGCATACCTGGTGATTATCGGTTTGATGTTCGTGGTAATCAATACAATTGTGGATGTGATATACGGATTTGTAAATCCAATGGTCAGAATAGCAGGAACAAAATGAAAACATGGCAAAGATTTAAAGACTCATATTTTTTCTACAGCTTTAAACGCGATCCGGTCGCGTTCACCAGTTTTTCCATATTTTTTTTCCTGGTCCTGATCAGTTTTATGGCTCCCATAATCGCACCGTACAGTCCGTATGACACCTCCACCATCGATATTATGGATATCGAAATTCCACCGCAGTGGATGGAAGAAGGGGATGAAAGATTTTTATTAGGTACCGATAACATGGGCCGGGATTTATTCAGTACCATGCTATATGGTCTGCGTACCTCAGTGATTATTGGAATCGGGGCCGTACTGTTTCAAGCTCTACTTGGTATCATGGTGGGATTGACCGCCGGTTATCTCGGTGGACGGGTAGATGCTTTTTTAATGAGAATTGCGGATATACAATTTGCAATACCTTATCTTATGGTCGCTATCATCACCAGTGCCATATTTCAAATCGCGTTCGGGGTTGGGCGTTTTGAAGAGCTGGCACTACCTCTGTTGGTTGTTATCATTGGCATTTCAGAATGGCCCAAATACGCCAGGACAGTAAGGGCTTCCGTTTTAGGAGAAAAGAATAAGGAGTATGTGGAGGCGTCTAGGGTGATCGGGCTTAACCGCAGACTGATAGTGTATCGGCACATTCTGCCCAATACTTTGACACCGGTGCTTGTTATTTCGACCATCCAAGTGGCACAGGCAGTTATGAGCGAGGCCGCACTTTCCTTTTTGGGATTGGGAATGCCGATTACCAAACCCTCTCTGGGTTCGTTGATCAATGCCGGCTTTGAATATGTGTTCAGTGGTTCCTGGTGGATTACACTTTTTCCGGGTATTCTTCTGGTGACGTTTACCTTGGTAATCATTCTTTTTGGGGATTGGCTGCGGGATGTGTTAAACCCCAAACTGTACAAGGGATAAAATGGGTCATTTATTGCAAGTCACAGATTTGGAAGTTAAATTTGCCTTGAGATTTGGTGATCTTACCGCCATTGACGGTATCAGCTTTACTCTGGACAAGAAAGAGAAGCTAGGTCTTGTGGGAGAAAGCGGCGCGGGCAAGTCGGTCACCGGCTTTTCAATTATCAATCTGATCAGCAAACCTGGGTATATATCCGGTGGTTCGGTGATGCTGGAAGGGCAGAAATTAAATGATCTGACAGATGAAGAGATGCGTAAAATACGGGGCGATAAAATCAGTATGATTTTTCAGGATCCCATGATGACATTAAATCCCGTATTGACCATCTGTACCCAGATGACGGAAACCGTCCATGCCCATCGCAATGTCACTAAAAATGAAGCCATTGATATTGCGTTGGATAAATTAAAAAAGGTATATATCCCTTCCCCGGAAAAACGATTGTTTCAATATCCCCATGAATGTTCCGGCGGAATGAGACAGCGAATCGTTGTGGCCATCGCACTGTTGACAAATCCGGCATTGATTATCGCTGATGAACCCACCACCGCGCTGGACGTAACCATTCAGGCAGGGATTACGGATCTTTTGTCCGAATTGTGTGAAACAGAGGATATGGGGTTGATACTTATTACCCACGATCTGGCGGTTGTTTCGCAGGTTACTGAAAAAATTGCGGTCATGTACGCAGGTAAGATCATTGAAACCGGTCTAACAGAGGATATTATCAAAAATCCCAGACATCCTTATACCAAGGGACTCATAGGCTCTTTGCCGGGAGGGCAGAAAACGGGAAAACGCCTGACGCAAATACGGGGCATGATGCCGACACTGACCGATATTCCAAAAGGATGTGCGTTCCATCCCAGGTGTGATCTTGCGGAACAGATCTGCCGTGAAACCACACCTTTGCTTAAGAGTGTGGATGGTGAAAAGCGTTTGGTTGCCTGCCATATGGCAGGTGTTTAATTTCACTTAATTTATGTTGTCTGTCCGAGAAAATTTTAAAGATAACGCCAAAAGAGTATGATGGAAAAAAATAACGGACTGCTTACAATCAAAAACCTGATCAAACATTTTGATATTTCCGGAGGCCTGCTTGAACAGCTTAGATTTTCCAAAGGAAAGATTTCGCGGAAGCGAACCGTGGTTAAGGCTGTCAATGATGTCAGTTTTTCAATTAAAGCGGGAGAAACCTTGAGTGTGGTTGGAGAAAGCGGATGCGGGAAGTCCACCCTTGCCCGAACAATACTGGGGTTATACCCGCCAAACAGCGGCGAAGTTTACTATCGCGGAGATCGAATCGACCATCTTTCTTCCAAGGAGATGCTACCCTATCGGGCAAAAATGCAGATGATATTTCAGGATCCCTATGCTTCACTGAATCCCAGAATGACGGTGCAGAGAACATTGGAAGAACCGGTCTTATTTCATAATAGATCGATTTCCAATAATGAAGTCCAAAAAAAAGTCGAGGATGTCATGGAGCAGGTCGGTGTGGACCCGCAATGGGTGGACAGGTACCCCCATGAATTTTCCGGCGGTCAGAGACAGAGGATCAGTATTGCCAGGGCATTGATGGTGGACCCTGAGTTTGTTGTCGCGGACGAACCGGTGTCTGCCCTGGATGTTTCCATCCAGGCACAGATTTTAAACCTGATGATGGATGCCCAGGAAAAACGGGGTTTGACTTACCTGTTTATCACCCACGACCTGTCCGTTGTAAAGCATATCAGCACAAGGGTTGCGGTGATGTATCTGGGGACCCTATGCGAACTGGCTACAGTGAGAGAACTGTTTGAATCAAAGCGGCACCCATATACAAAAGCGCTTTTAAGCGCGATACCGATACTGGGAGAGAAAAAACCAAAACATATCAAATTAAAAGGCGAAGTACCCACCCCCATAAACCTGCCCCCGGGCTGCATTTTTCATGGTCGGTGCGAATATGTAAATGAGCGCTGTAAAATAGAAATACCGAAAATCAGAAAACTCGATTCAGGAGCATTGGTCGCATGCCACGGCGTGGAAGAAGGAAGGTTGTAACTTATACATCAGGATCTTTGCAGATAAGTGCAGACTTCGAAACACCCCTTTTTGTCTAATACCTCAAGCTGTATGTCAGTTATCTCATCCCACCAAATCTGGAACACAATATGATAACGGTTAACTTTTCGACTCCATATGTAATTTCTGCTTATACTGTTTCTCAAAAATATATTCCGTTTTAAACGATTTCTAATACACTCAAACAGTTTCCTCATTTAAAACGGAACATATTTTTGAGAATTATTATAAATGAGGGATCGGGGAATTTTTCGATTTCTGCTCTGTCTGCCTGGGGAATAGCCCAATCTCCCGCGCAATGCTTAACAATTTTATCGAAAGATTTTTGTACGGCAGCTATCTCGCTGAAATTAGATTTGAACCAGCCCCAATAGACAGATTCCCACGGCGGCTATGATCGTCTCTGCCTGTATGGGTTTAACGCAAAGGATAGGGGGCGGCTACGAGGTACTGTATTCATATGTTTATGATTGCACGGGCGATTGGGCTATTCCCTAGGCGGATCGCTGACAATCAATAAAGGGCCAACTGTTCATATAGAAGTCTTAGGGGAAAAACTCCACGACTCTTCAATTAAATATCTTTTAACAGTCTGTTTGCAGGAGAATGATCAATTGCATCCGCAAGCTCTCTTAAAGCTTCCGACAGCGCTTTCAGTTCTTTGGTGTGCGCCACAGGGATATGGCTGACACCTCTTTGATCAAGAGCATCAATGATATATTTTATGGTCAACAGGTTAATATCAAGAGCGGGCTGGTAGGTGAACTCTTCATATTCCCCTGTTTTCATATCGGAAATTATCTTGCATGCAACGAGTTCATCAAGTATTCGATGCACCATACGAATGGGAATTTCCAGCGTTTGTGAAATCTGTGCGGCAGTTGAAGGATTGTCACCTCTGGCAAATTTATTTATTAACAAATGGGCGATCTGCAGAGAAAGCAGCTTTTTGAAATGCGGACTTATGTTAAGATAATCAGGTTCAAATTCGTACATTTCCACATTTTGGTGGGCAAAAGAGACCTCGGCGCCAATAAGAATAATGGCCCAGCTCGCTTGAAGCCATATCAACAGAAGCGGCAAAGCCACCAGACTGGCATAGACCGGGTTGTTTTTGGCAATGGCGACCTGTAAATAGATATATCCCACCTGGGCAAGCTGGTAGATAGTACCTGCCACCATACCAGCCAGCAATCCGGATCTGAATTTAACCTTCGTGTTTGGCATCAACACATAAATAAAAGTAAACAGTGTCCAAAGCAGGAAATAGGGTAATAATTTTAAACTGGAGAAGATAAACGGGCTGAATATCTTTATCAGGTCAATTTTTTCAGTGATCGCAGCGATCTGGGTGGTGAGGAAAACAGGGAGGCTGCTGGACATCAACACCAGAATCGGGGTGATAAGCATAAATGCAAGATAATTGCTAATTTTTCTTTTTAAAGCGCGGGACTTTCTTATTCCCCAGATATCATTAAATGATCGTTCAATATGCCCCAGCACCTTGAGAACAGACCAAAACAAAACCACCACACCAAAACCGGCAATCATGCCGCCTTTGGTGTTTTCAATCAGCCTTCCCGCATAGTCAATAATCTGTATCAGCACCTGTTCCTGTCCGGGAAATTTATTAAAGAGCTGTTTTTCCAACAGGGTTTCTAATCCGAAGCCTTTGGCTATCCCTAGGGCCAGTGCAGCCACAGGGCCTATGGAAAGAAGAGAGTAAAAGGTCAAAGCGGAGGCTCTCAGCAGACATTTATCTTGATGAAATTTCCGTATGGTCAGCAGGAAAGTCCGCAGCAGCCTGATAATCAAGGCTTTTATAAAAGGAAGGTCTTTGAGTCGAATCCTCCAGATATCGGTTTTAATAAAACTGAAAATTTTAAAAACCATGTTTTAAATTGCTAAAATTTGAGAGGAGAGAAGCCCAGTTTATGTTTAATCCGCATTGTCACGGCCTTATATTTTTCTATATTCTTTTAACTTTTCTGTCAAATTTTTTAAATCGTTTAAGGGTGGCTCAGATCAACGTTCCAAAGCTTTAATGATGTCAGGTGAATTAAATAATTCTTCCAGCTTTTTCTTAAACGCTTGCGGCACTTTTTTTCTGGTCCCCTTAAGTATATTAAAGCCTCCGGAGCCAAGGTTTTCGTCACCTGAACTTGTCATTTCTGCAAGCAGTTTACCCTTTGTATCAAATACGGTAAGGATCATTAAGTATTCCAGACGAACGTTGTTATAAGTATCGCTTTTCCATTGCTTTATCTGGAAATGAATCAGTTTTTTTGCTCCGGTATCCGTCAGTTTATTTCTTACCTGGGCGATGGGTTCTGTGGGATTTACCACCAAAGGAATGGGGTTAAATCCTTTTCTCCCCAGTGCGCCGGTAATAACATCACCCATTTCATCGGCCAATGGACGTCTGCTGTCCGTAACCATGTATAATGGATTTCCAAAAGCGCCTCTGATGACACCAACCACCTGAGGTTTGGTCTTCCCGGAGATAACATAGCTGCGCTGGTCCTGAGATGCCACCGCCACCGAGCCTTTGCCTGCTGGATATAATTCCGGTTTTACCCTGGCAAGGTTGTAAGTATATTTAACACAACCAGTTGCTACAAACATGGCGGCCAGTACAAATGCAAATTTTATCCTGTTTTTCATTTTTCTCCCTTTAGCTGTTGGTTTTTTTAAAGAACGGCGTCTGATTTTCTTAATGAACAAAGTCTCCCCTTTTTTCGCAGGGCAGAAAATCGTACAATCAGTTCAGTCGATCCTTCGGCAGTGTTCGACCGCACGGCTCAGCATACGCATATGGCCTTTTTCCGCCTGGGCAATATCCAGAAAAGTGCTTCTTGCCGGCGGGGCTGTCGTCCGTTCTGCCATAACCCGGTAAAGGTCAAAGGCGGCCAACTCGATCGATAGCGCGATTTCAATGATGTTGAGGCACAGATCTCCGGACATGTTGGAAAAACGGTTCGCCAGTTCATCAAAGGTTTGGCCGCCTTCGAGGATATCCCCTTTCAGGCCGGCATATAGAGTTTCAAATGGCGCTGTTTTTCCATCGGCCTCGGCCAGGTGGCTGTATACCATGCGGGCATGAATTTCTTCGGCCTTTGAAAGCGTGACAAGCGTGGGCCTCAGGGCCTCCGGGGCAACACCTTCCAGAAAAGAGGTATAAAACCGGAAGGCACCCTTTTCAAGGCCGATGGCCGTTAATAGAAGAGTCGGAAGATCCGCCGCAGCATCAAACACTTCCACCCGGGGAAAATCGGTCAGGGTTTTCCCGTTCCATGCCAGCATACCGCCTTTCAGGTGGGCCACCGTTTTACGGGTCACTTCCCCCTCAATGGCCAGAGCGGCAGCATAAGCGGACCGGGCGCCACTACGGCAGTAAAAAATCAAGTCCTGATCTTCAGGAAGTTCATAGAGGCGTCCTTCCAGTTGTGGCAGAGGCATCAGCCGGGCTCCGGGAATGTGGGCTACTTCATATTCGTCCGGCTGACGAACATCTATCAGCCGATAGCTCGATTCGGTGTGCCTGTCGATAAAGCGCTTGAGCATCTCAGGAGTCAAATTTTCAAAATCGACGGATTCCATAGGTCCACCTTGGTATATTTCGCTTTAATTGCGCTAAGCTTTACAGCATCAGTTTTTACTTTGATGGTATCGATTCACCGCTACCCGCCTTCAGGGAATCCTTTCGGTCCAGGTGAAAATAGGGCGGATGAGTTTCCAGGCGCTGATCCAATACCGGCACCCCTACGGTGAAATGATAAAGGCTCTGGTACTCATCAGTCCGCAATCCGAACAGACGATGTACCTCGTCGTCGAAAAAGCAGCCGATACCGGTGCCGCGAACGCCGTGACTCTCAGCTTCCAGATAAAGGACCTGTCCGATCATACCACATTCCCAAAAAAGCTGTCGATACCGGTAAGCCGCCTTGGCAATCGTCGCTTTAAAACGGGATACCATCCCTAAAGAAAAGGCGCTCAGCCCGGCAATTTCCTGATGGCAACTTATAGTAATGGCCTCTGCCCGAAAGTCTCCCTGTTGCAACAGATACAGTGGTAACACCTTATGTATCGGTGTCCATAGAAAATCAGGTCGGCAAAGACTCCGAAGAGGCTCCAAATCACCGCTGGTTCGTTCCAGAAAATACATTCCGGGTTCAAGACCGATGACCTGATGAATAAAAATAAACAGGTTGACAGCCGGAGCATAAAAATCCAGATCAAAAGGAGCAGTTCCGCTGCGAGGCAGGGTCCTGTCCAACATGCTGAAAAATTGATCCTTACGAAGCCGTGCTTCCGGTCGAAAGGCCGTCGCACTCCTGCGTTTTCGAATGATACTTTCCGCTGGCAAAGCTGATTCGGATTGATCCAGGAACGCCCTGTCACGCACAGGTCGAGGCACATCCCTGGTGGCTGGTTTTTCTAGCATAGTGGCTGTTTCATATATGATTTCCCAGCGAACCGTCGAACGGCTGAGACGATTGGGCCTGCCGGAAAATGACTGAAGGGTGAAATCGTTCACCAAATCCTCCGGCAGGCTTCGGGATTGGATAGCGGTACCGGCCGGATGGACCCAGCACAAAAGGTCGGGATGTTCCTTTTCATTGGACGGCCAGTCCACTCGGTCCAGACCCATTATGGTTTCTACCTCAACGTCGGAAAGGTCCGCCAGGCAGGTGATCTTCCAACCGAGCAGGTTGGCGGCAAATCTAGCTGCGGCCAGGGCATGCCCGACATCCAGGTTGCAGTAACGGTAGGCCCTTTCACCGTATTTCCATGCCTCCCGCCAAAAAATGCTGGTCAGGCCAAAGCCGAATCCTGGTGGCCCCAGATAGGTCTGTATCTTTTCTGTGAGCGTCGCCGGCAATGTCGCCCGGCATTCCAGGGCATGACGCAGCACATTGTAGTGATACACACCCGCCGGAATTCCGATCATATCCGGCAGGATCAAATGGGCTTCGGTGGGATGGAGGTTGCCGCTGGACGGATTCATACGAAGGGACCAGCGTTCACTCCCAATCGATTTCCAGGCCGACAACCCCAGACAGAGCTCTAGAAATCGGCCGACAGTCGACTTATCGATTGTGCTGGATTTAAGGCTATCAGGCCTGTACAATCCACCATAACTGTTGTCTGAATTGCGGTCTATCAGAGGCAGCGGGATCAGCACCAGATCGGAATAGCTGCGAAAAGGGTCGGGCTGGTTCTGCCAGTCCATAGCACCAGCCGAGCGAGCATACCGGTTTAAATGATGTTTGGTCTCCGTATGGTAGCGGATGGCCGCCTGCATTGCCCTGTTTTTTCCCATAAACGGGCTTCCTTCTCTGTTTTCTTTCTAAAGTAAACGACCGGCACGACTATTTACTGTGTTTAGGGTCAGGACAGATTTTCAAAACACAGTTGATAGAGCAATAATTATCGCTGAGTGTTTCTCCATTCTTCCGTCTCCAGTGTTGCCGTATCGCCCACCTGCCCGTATAAAGTGCTGAGGAGGGCAGATCAGGTGGAATGAGGTTTATGCAAAATTTCTGTTAACATCACTTTTTCTTTAATTTTTTACCTATACTCCATGCTTTCCCCATTTTTTCGCCCACAGACCAATATTGATTGTCAGGCATGGTTAGGGTGAAAGGATTTATTTTTTTTATATCCAGCTTATTGTCGGTCATATATTTTTCTTCGGTAAAAACTTCTTTCGGCTCACCGATGTAAAGCGTATTGAACGGTAGTTTCACCGTATCATATACCGAGCATGACATACAAACCGGGCATTCTTCAATTAATGGGACCTTATCTAACTCTCCATAAAACACATTAAAAAGTTTGGATTTATCGGTTTTGCTGCCTGAAACCAATCCGCAATAATCCGTTTTCAGCATAAGGGATACATTCGGAATGTTAATGCTGAATCCTTTGTTTTGGTCAATGCCTTTATTGGTGTGATGAGGCCCCAGTGCCACCGCAAATAAAGGTGGTTTGAAATTCACTCTTGAGGCCCAACCCACCGCCATAAAATTTGCTTTGTCCTTGATAACAGATCCCACCAGTACCATTGGCATTGGGTATAAAAATGCGGCACCATTATCGATGCTGATTTTATTCATAGCTGCTACCTCCTTGTTGTTGAATTTGCTGCAAATGGTCTTTTACAGTCTTTCGAACAGGAATAGATGTCATGCCCAGGCTTCTTTCTCCGCAACCGTCTTTGAATATGGATATGGATGCTGCCCAGGGCTGTTGGTTATGCTCCATTCTTTCTCAGTGAGTCTGCCCCAGTTGTGCCCCGAGTGCGGTCAGCAGGCGCTCGACGTTTTCGGGGCGGGCGGTGTGTCCCATGAGTCCGATTCGCCAAATCTGTCCGGTCAACGGACCGAGACCGGCGCCGATTTCGATCTGATGATCTTTCAGCAACCCCATGCGGATGTCGGCTTCGTCCACACCGTCCGGTATCTTGACCGCGTTCAGCATGGGCAGGCGGATTTTCTCCTTTACCAGGAACGAAATTCCGAGTTCGGTGAGTCCGGCCTTGAGCTGTTGGTGCGCGGCTTGATGCCGGGCAAATACGCTGTCCAGCCCTTCTTCCAGCACACATTGGAGCGCCGCATACAGGGCATACAGCATATTGATAGGAGCCGTGTGGTGGTAGGCGCGTTTTGCACCCTGCCAGTAGTTTACGATCATGCTGAGATCCAGATACCAGTTCGGTACTTTTGTTTTCCGGTTCATCAGCTTGTCCACCGCTTTCTGTGACAAACTGACCGGTGATAACCCCGGCGGACAGGACAGGCATTTCTGCGTGCCGCTGTAAACCGCGTCAATACCCCACTCGTCAACCTTAACAGGTATACCGCCTAAACTGGTCACCGTGTCAACAAGGATGATCGCATTGGTGTCCTTCACCAGGGCACCAATCTGATCAACGGGATTGCAAACACCGGTCGATGTTTCCGCATGCACAACTGCAACGATGTCATATTTTGCGCCATTCAGCTTGGTTTTGACCGCATCCACATCAACAGATGTGCCCCATTCGAACTCGAGCGTATCGACCTCCGCACCCAGCCGGGTGGCCACATCCTGCATGCGCATACCGAACACGCCGTTGATCAAGACCAATAGCTTGTCCCCGGGTTCAATCAGGTTCACAAAACAGGTTTCCATTCCGGCAGAACCGGTACCGGACATGGGAATGGTAATATCGTTTTCCGTTTGAAATACCTGCTTTAGCATCACCTTGATCTCGTCCATAACTTTTATAAAGGCAGGGTCCAGGTGCCCTATGGTGGCTGTGGCCAACGCTTCATAAACCTGCGGTGGTACGCAGGATGGTCCAGGTCCCATTAACAGGGTGTCTTTAATTTTGTTCAGCTTATTCATGTCTTTTTTCCCTTCGAGTTTGCATGTTTTTTATAAAGACATTATATACCGGTATGGATCAAGTATTGCCTGTCCTTAATGTCGGTGTTGGATCACTACTATTACTTAGTGTTAATAATTACCCGGCCACGAGAGGTAAAAGAAACGCCTTGCTGGGACTGTGTCCCGATCATTATTGATTCAACAATAGGCGGATTAACCAATTTGTCGGATTTCCATTCAACTATAAAATTGGCACCGGACCCGCCCGTTTTGTCTCTTTCCGGTATGATATGGTGCATTGAGTCCAGGGGGTCTAGAACCAATGGCTGATCCAAGCATTTTTTTACCAGCTTTCCCTGCGTTTCGTAGTAGTCGACCAAGGTAATTTTGATTTTATGCTTTGGATCAATGTTTCTCACGCTTATAGTCACCGTCAATAAGAAAGGCCTTTCACGGACGCCACTGTAAATATGTGAATAAGCAGGCACATAAATAGTTTGTCCGTCTGATAAACCGCTTTTCCCTTCCGCATGCAAAGACAGAGGCGAAAAAAAACAAATGGATAACAGAAGAATCAAATAAGCCAAAGAGTAATTCTTTTTCATGGTGACACTCCTATTTTATGCGATTATATTTTCTTATATCCTTGCAGGTCGAACTGTGCTTTCATTCTGTGATCCGGTTGAAACCCCTATCTGCTGCTTTACAGGCATCACCTCGCCGTCCCACTTGCGAACGATCTTCTTTCCGCGCCAGACCAAACATCCGAATAAACGAACGGCAAACCAGTAGAGGTAACGTAACATAAACTCGGATTCCGCCATAAGTCGGAGAAAACAGCCGTCCGCCTCCGCCCTGGTGATCGGTGTTTTGCTATAAAGGAATTGATACAGGGCATCGTGAACCATGGACGCGAAGTAGGTTTTTGGCTTTCCTGTCGGCCCATACACGGCACCGTCGGGCGTCCCCAGGAGAATGTCGAGGAAACATATCTTGGGGCTGCAGCCGTTCCATGCATAACCACGGGTGACGGTCAGCATTCCGTCGACCTCGATGATGAGCCGCACCTTCCCGTTTTCATCGTGAAAGACAAGGTCTTCGCCGACCATGAGGCCGGATTCCCAGGTGAAGTTGCGGTCGAGGCGATATCGCCACCGAACGGTATCTTTGCATAGCATTGGCCAGTCCCCCGCACATTGGCACCATCTCAGGCAGGATGGGGGAAAGAAAAATTTCCCCTTACCCGATTATATAACGGTATGAAGCCAAATACAAAAAAACAAGGTTTTTAAAAATTAAAAACCTTGGCTTCGGCAGCCAGATCTATCAAATGGGGTCCACCATCCAAGATCATGTTTGCAAAAAATTTAGACTCGTCAACCTGACGATTCTTGGCACAGGGGATTCAGACGCCAATCGGAACTTCATTCTCTACCAGGTAGGGCAAATAATCATCCGGGCAATCATCTGTTTTGGTTTTTTGGGTAAAATCTCTTTCATTATTGGCCCACAGTACACCTCCATCTATCATAAAGACATTGACAGTGTGTTCTTTTGAATGGGCGATCTTGGCAAATTGAAAACACCTGGTGGCAGCCTCATTGTCATCTCGGCTTAAAACAAATAAAAAATTAGCCATATGGTTTACCTCCTTTCTTTTTTATTAAATTTAAAACCATATAATGGTTGAACCCAATGTGCAACATACTGAATTTCCATTTATGAATCCACACGAGACAAAATGTCTCTGACAAATTGCCTTGCGTTTTCTTCATCCTCTGCGTTTGGATGTCTATCACATTCAGCCATCTTTTCTGTCCATTCATCGTCAGGGATATTTTGAGCCTTTTGAACCATATCATGAATTTCAGGTGTCAGGCGACCCTGACAATCAAAGCAGCCCAAATAAGCAATCCCTTTCTTTTTGCATATATCGTTAAATTGCTGAATGCCCGATTCAAATCCCTCTTTACTATAGGCGGAAGACGCATGGGTGATAAAGCCGGCAATCTTATAGTCAGGATTATCAGGAAGTGATTCGAGCAAATCTTTTACCGGTGCAGCGAGACCACGGACATGGATCGGCGCACCTATAAACAAAAGGTTGTAATCATTGAGACGCGCTGCGTCAATTTTGTTAACTGCCGTTAAATTTGTTTCATTTGATTGAGCCGATTCTGCTTGAATGGCCTCTGCAATTTGACGGGTATTAGCGGTTTGGCTGAAATAGGTCACTAAAATTTTCATTCTGATTCATCCTTATCTGATGATTAACTGAAGTGAATCACGGTTCTAATGTAACCCATTTGTGAGGAAACGAAATACTGAAACGAACGCCCCAGTTGAGCGGAAGTGGCTGGCACAGAAATTGATTACAAGTTGGCAATTTCTGTACTGATCAATTTCCGACTCCAACGTCTTGTTCGCGTGGCGCGCAGCGGAAGCGGGGACAAGACGTTGGAAAGAGTTACTCTGCCCATCTCGCGCCCTTATTGAAAATTCTTCGTGCCATTAGCTGGATAGGAATAAGAATAGTTTAGTTTAAATACAGGAGGCCGTCAACCTTTTACCACTGCGATGGGTCTTAACTTGGCCACCTTTTTGGAAATCCCTGCGCCGTGAACCACTTCAACCACCTGAGAAATATCCTTGTAGGCATCCGGCATTTCTTCTGCCAGTGTTGATCGACCGGTCCACCTGACAAGGATTCCCTTATCTTCCAGCTCACGCTGGATGGCCCTTCCTTTGCTTGCCTTTTTCGCCGCCGTTCTACTCAACACTCTCCCGGCACCGTGGCAGGTCGAGCCGAATGTATTATCCATGGCTTTTTGTGTGCCGGCAAGCACATAGGACGATGTCCCCATATCACCGGGAATCAGTATGGGCTGACCCACCTCGCGATAATCATCGCAAACGGCAGGATGTCCGGGTGGAAAAGATCGGGTGGCGCCTTTTCGGTGTACGCAGACAAAGCGGTTTTCTCCATCTATGACATGCTCTTCTTTTTTGGCGATGTTGTGGCACACGTCATAAACCAGATTCATGTCCAGATCCCGTGGGCTGATGCCGAAAACTTTTAAAAACACATCGCGGGAGCGATGCAGCAGAATCTGCCGGTTGGCCCAGGCATAGTTGGCTCCGCAAGCCATGGCATCGTAGTAACGCCTTCCCGGTTCAGATTGGATCATGGCGCAGGAAAGCTGCCGATCAGGAAGTTGAAAGCCCAATTTATTTGCTTGTTTGGTCATAGAGGCAAGAAAATCATCACAAATCTGGTATCCCAGGCCGCGGGAACCGGTGTGAAGCATCAATGTGACCTGTTTTTCAAAGAGTCCGAATACGTTCGCTGTGTTTGGATCATAAATCGTTTCGACCACACCCACTTCAATAAAATGGTTTCCCGACCCCAGTGTTCCCAGCTGCTTTCGCCCCCTTTCTATAGCCCTGTCGCTGATGACATCCGGATCCGCATTGGGCATACACCCGTTATCTTCCGTGTGTTCAACGTCTATATCGTTGCCGAAACCCTGGTTTACCGCCCACCGGCTGCCCTGTTTGAGTACCTTTTTTTCTTCTTTGGTGGAAAGCTTGATGGAGCCGGTGGATCCGACACCTGAAGGGATGTTTTGATAAAGGGCATTGACCAGACCTTTCAGCCTTGGTCTCACTTCTTTTTCCACAAGAGCGGTGGTGGCCAGGCGGACGCCGCAGTTGATGTCGTATCCGACTCCTCCGGGTGATATGATACCGGTTTCCCAGTCAAAGGCAGCCACACCGCCGATGGGAAAACCATACCCCCAGTGCATGTCCGGCATGGCCATGGATGCCTTTAAAATGCCGGGTAGCATGGCAACGTTTGCCACCTGCTTTAAGGGCTCGTTTTGTTTTTCGCCCCTGAGCATCTGCTCACTGGCATAAATAATACCGGGCACTCGCATTTCACCGGTTTGGGGAACTTCCCAGCGGTATTGATCGATTTTTCTTAATTCGATGGTCATTATTAACCGATAGAAAGGATTCAAGGATTCAGAGATTCAATGGGTCGAGTGATTCAACTCGAGCTTTTATAGTCATAAATTCTTGCCAAATTAAATGAAATGTACTGCTTTCCTGCAGTGACTTTTTTTTCTTATGCATCAAATATTATTTTTGACTCCCATCCGGTTTCCGCCCGGCTGACCTGAATTTGATGGTACGTCACCGCTTTTATTTCATTTCTTATGCAGTGGACGGCTGGTTCAAAGGAGTCAAATTTGATGTTTGCTGTCAGTTCATATTTAGCAATAGATAGAATATCGATGGCCGCAACCAGTTTTTGTTTTCCGTTCCAGATATACAGCAATTCCCTGAGCCAGTTAACCATAAGATCAGGGTGGTCACTTCCTTTAACCGTTAAGATGCATTTTTCTTCAATTTTCAGGTCGTTGATATCAGTAATCAGGTCAAACATCGCCAAAGCGGCGTTGGTAAACAGATCCTTTAAATCTGATCCAAAAACATGGATGCCGAAATCGGCAGTATGATCGATCAGCCGGTATTTCATTGAGCTATAAGTGCATGGTAAAGCCATATCGGCAATTTGTTGTTGATTTCACTCAACGAGTTGATTTTACGTTGAGACATCCTGTTGCGAGTTACGGGTTGCGTGTTGTGAGTTGGAAGAATCGGAAATAATCCTGTTTTATTACCCGTAACGCGGAACTCGCAACCCGCAACTATTTTATAAGTTGTCTTTCAATGCAATTATAAACCAACTACTATACCCGTCTTTTCCGTGCTGTATCCACCCAGTGCTTCAACACGTTTTTTAAAATCCGCGTTATTTATGGTTTCAAGGAGAATTTGGATATTTTCCGATTCAAAATGGTTTTCAGGAATAACCAGGTCATACTGCTCGGTAACGACCGGTATAAAGTCGAGTTTCAGTGCTTTTGCTGCAGCGTAGATTCCCAATCCAACATCAACCGTGCCGCTTAATACCGCCACTGCCACCGACATATGAGTAAACTCTTCGTCCTGGTATCCTGTTATGGCTGAAGGATCAATGCCAAGCTGCTTAAGTTTGTAATCAAGCAGTATCCGGGTACCTGAGCCGGACTGCCTGTTTATGAAGCTGATATCATCACGGCCCAGATCTTCGATTCCTTTTATCCCTTTTGGATTTTTCGGTTGAATAATCAGACCCTGATCCCTTATCACCAGGTTGACCAGTTTAACTTTTGTTTCCGGAAGATACCTTTTTATATATGATATATTGTAGGATCCGTCTTCCGTATCGAGAAGATGTGATCCTGCCAGGTGGCACACCCCTCTTTTAATGGCCATCAAACCGCCCATACTGCCGACGTGGCTGGAAGAAAGAGTCAGATTGCCGTGCCGTGCCTTCAGCTGGTCTGCCAGAACATCAAGGGTATTGTCATGGCTTCCCACCACCACAATGGTATTATTAACCGAAGAGAGCGGGCGCAAAAGCTCGGCATAGACAGGCTCGTTATCTTTTAACCCTTCAATATGATTGGGTATTCTGATAATGCCGTCAGCTTCGGTTATGGAAGTGATGCATCCGGCGCCTCTGGGTAGAGGGGTTGCGGCAATTCTTCCACTAACTTCACCCAGCTTCACCCGCAAGAACTCTTCCACTCCAAGTTTTGATGCGATTTTTCTGGTCGGTTCCACCTGAACGGTCGTTCTTTCCATATCCGGCTGGCCCAGCATGGCATAAATAAAAGGCCTGACAAACTGTTCAAAGGCAATAATGGCGGATACAGGATATCCCGGTATTCCAAATACGGGTTTATTACCAATGTCCCCGATAATAACCGGTTTTCCCGGCATCATTGTCACGCCATGCACCAATACTTCGCCCAGGTCGACAATGACTCCTTTGGCATAATCCTCAGATCCGGCTGACGATCCCCCGACTATCAGTATCATTTGAAAATCATCTTCGGTCGCATTTAAAACAGCATCTTTTATTTTTTGATCATCATCCATTACCCTGTCATGACGGATGAACTTACCTCCGCACGATTCGATCAGACCGCCAAGAACATAGGAGTTTGATTCAAGCACTTCACCCGGTTTCAGCAGATCAAGATCAAAACCATGCCAGTCAACCAGCTCCGAACCGGTGGGTATGATAAGTACGTTCGGCTTTTTTCTCACCATAACGGAAAAGATGCCTCCGGACAGAAGAGCACCCACGCAGTAAGGTGTAATCACATGATTCTGGGGGAATAATAGTTCGGTTGCCACAATATCTTCTCCCATTTTGCGAACATTCTGCCAGGGAAATGCAGGGGCTTCAATCACCACACGGGTTTCGTCCTGAATCATTATATATTCGATCATAATCACCGCATTGGTATTTTCCGGCATAACATGTCCGGTATTGACATAAAACGCATCTTTACCGATTTTAAGTTCTTTCGGCCTTGTTTCGTGAGCGCCAAAAGTTTTTTCCGCTTTTACCGCGATACCGTCCATTGCAGCGGCGTGAAAATTGGGAGAAGAAAGCCGGGCAGAGACAGGCTCGGCAATTACGCGGCCCACCGCTTCCGGGACGGAAACCATTTCCGTGCCGGTCAGGCCGAAGACAGGAAATCGATTAAAAAGAATTTCCCGAGCTTCTTTAAGCGGTTTCATTTTCAGATATACGTTCCGTTTTTTGGCCATAGTCATTTCCTTGTTTTTGATGGGTTTTTGCAGGGTCTATACGATAATTTGGCTATAATTTTTGATACTTGGGCACTATTTTTATAAAGGGATAACCTCCACCTTACTGCCTTTATCCAGGCCTTCCGTATTCTTTCCCACCTTAATCAATCCGTTTGCCTTTACCATGGTGTGGATCAAACCGGACTTGCCGAGTATCGGTTCCGCCCACCAAACACCATCTTTGTCAAGCATACGCACGCGGATATAATCGACTCGTCCCTGGGCGGATGCTATATTTCTGCTTAGGTTAGCGGTGATGTTCGGCTTTCTATCCTTAAACGATGTGCTGCCAGCGATATGTCTGATAAAAGGCCGCACCACTGTTTGAAAAACAACCATGGCGGAGGTGACATGCCCGGGAAGTCCCCAGAAAGCCTTACTTTGGGTCCTCGCCAGGATTGTGGGTTTCCCGGGACTTATGGATATTCCATGTACAAGTATGCTGGAATCAGGCAGATTGGACAGCACTTCTATGGTATAATCGCGCATACCCACTGAACTGCCCCCTGAAATCAGCACCATGTCTGATTTTGATAAAGCCTCTGTGCATGTGTGGTAAAGAGCGTTATAATCATCGCGAACAATTCCGAAAGTAATCGGGATACCTCCTGCTTCCTGAACCTGTCCGGACAGTGTATAAGTATTGATATCACGAATCTGTCCAGGTCCCGGAACGCTATCAATCGGCACCACTTCGTCTCCGGTGGATATGATGCCGATGATCGGTTTTTTATAAACCAAGGTGGAATCTTTTCCCAGGGCCGCTAAAAGACCGATTTCTTGAGGTCTTAATTCTTCACCATGTGTAAGAACAGCCTGTTGGCGCTCAATATCCTCTCCTGCTTCAACCACATGTTGTCCGGGAGCCACACTTTTATAAATTTCGATGGTCGTATCATCTAAAGCTTCTGCGTGTTCAATCATGACCACACTGTCGCAACCATCCGGCAGCATGCCTCCGGTGGATATTCTGGCAGCTTCGCCGGTACGGATTGAAAAATCAGGGGATTCGCCCATGGAAACAGACCCTTTTACGGTAAGATATGCGGGATTCCCTTCCGTTGCTCCGAATGTGGACGAAGCCTTGACCGCGTATCCGTCCATGGTGGAACGGGAAAAAGCCGGCAGGTCAATATCCGAAATGATATTATCGGCAAGTATCCTTCCGGTCATATCAGACAAATAAACAGGTTCGGTTTCTACTGCCGGAAAGTCGGTAATGTAGTTAAATACTTTATCTAAATCTGTTACTTTAAAGAATTCTTTCATAATTTTTCTTTTTCACCACGGATTGTCACGAAAATTCACTGATGAAAATGATAAATTTAAAAAGCTTTTGCTTTTTAAACTGCAGATCCGCAAAGCGTGTAAAAATTTGTTTGCTTTCCTCTGAGCTCTCCTAAAGGAAAAAATTTTATCCCTGTAATCCCTTTGTCTATGGCTTGACGAGGCGTTACATGCAGAGTGAAGCCTGAAGCAGGCGGAAAGAAAGCTTATATACCATACATTATCGAAATAGCCAATTCGTCTTCAAAGAGCCTGTGCCTTGTTTATCTGTGATCTTCCGTGTCTTTCCGTGGTAATTTATTTCACCAGTGGCAGTGCAGCTCTGAATTCATCGGTACCGGCTTTTTGGAGTAGTTCATACATGAGCATCTCTGTTGATGTGATGGTTGCACCGCTTCGTTGCATTCTGTCTAAAGCAATCTTCCAATTATGAGGGGCGCGTGAAGCAACCGCATCGCTTACCACCTGAATGCTGTATTCTGCAGGTGCATCCAAGGATGTCTGGGTGACACAGATATGAGACTCTATTCCGGTGAGGATTAATGTTTTTCGATTAAACCGGCTGATATGATCGGCAAATTCTTGTAATCCGAAACAGCTGAAGGTAATCTTGGAAATCGGCTGGATTTCCTTAATTTCTGATCGTATGTCTTCAATGGTCTCTCCGAGGTTCTGCTGCTCGGTTAGGACAATGGGGAGCTGAAGTATTTTTGCCAGCTTAACCAGCTTGACCACATTTTCTATTGCTTTATCGGCCCCGGTGAGAACCGGAACCAGTTTTTTTTGCATGTCTATTACAATTAAAATACAATCTTCTTTGTTTACCAACGAGGAACTTGGCTGCATGTTCATACCCCCTTTATTGACGGACTTTTAAGAAGCCCACATAAACATTTTTTGTTAAATAGCATAATAGCGGTTCTGCTTCAAGTGTTTAGACTGTTTATCTTTGGTTAAAAACGATGTGTACTTGCAAAATCATAAAAAAAGGATATAACTGAATAAATACAGATAATGATCATATCTAACCTTGCGGATAAATCGAAGAGGAAAACATGCCGGACGAGCCTGAATCACAGATATACGCCCAACGGGCAGGAAAGCCTAAATTTTTAACCCGTGTTCGTTTTGATGAATTTAACCTGCCACAAGAGATCGTATCCGGTCTAAAGAATGCAGGATTTGCTTTTTGTACCCCCATTCAGGCGCAAACCCTTCCCGTATCACTGACCGGTAGAGATGTCGCCGGGCAGGCGCAAACCGGCACAGGTAAGACAGCCGCTTTTCTGGTCACTGTCTTCAGCCGGCTATTTTCTTTGCATGAGCATCGATCCGATACGCCGTCTGCACTTATTGTCGCACCCACCCGGGAGCTTGCCATGCAGATCTATGAGGAGGCCATGGTCATCGGCCGACATACAGGGTTGAGAATCGCCCAGGTGGTGGGAGGAGTTGACTACCAGAAGCAGGCCGGAATACTTCGCCGGGGTGTGGATGTGATCATATGCACTCCCGGCAGGATCATCGACTATTTCAAGCAGGGTATCTTTAAAACCAAAGGCATTAAGTTACTGGTTATTGACGAAGCGGATCGTCTTCTTGACCTTGGTTTTGCCAAAGACATGCGCTATTTACTTAGCAAGTTGCCTCATTATGAAAAAAGGCAATCCATGCTTTTTTCCGCCACCCTTTCCTACCGTGTCATGGAGTTGACTTACGAATATATGAACCTGCCTGAATTCATCTCTATCACACCGGAAGAGGTGACCGTAGAAGGGGTGGAACAATTTTTGTTTCATGCCGGCAGTGAAGAAAAATTGCAGCTTCTTTTGGGTTTGTTGAAAAGGGAAAATTGGATACGCCTTCTTATCTTTGTGAACACAAAAACAGGAGTCAACTGGCTGACAGCAAAGCTTAAGGGTAACGGGTGGCCTGCTGAAGGCATCACGGGGGATCTTCCCCAGCGCAAAAGATTCAGCATGATGGAGCGGTTCAAGGATGGTCGTATAAAAATTCTGGTGGCAACGGATGTGGCATCCAGAGGCATACATGTCGAGGATATAAGCCATGTCATCAATTACGATCTTCCCCAGGACTCAGAAAATTATATTCATAGAATTGGCCGGACAGCCAGGGCAGGAAAAGCCGGTCGGGCATTGTCGATTGCCTGCGAAAGATATGTCTTTCACCTTGAGCCCCTTGAGGAAATGCTGGGCTATAAGATTCCGGTTGTCTGGCCTGAAAATGACTGGTTCATAGCGGACAGGGCAGGCCCGGTTTTAATGCCCACGCGTGATCGAAGGAGAAGATCCACACCGGCAAAAAAGCGTCGTACTCGACCCAAAACCGCTAAAAAAGTAAAAAAAAGAAGCTCATACCCTGGTGCTTTTTTCGGTTTTGGTCCGCCTCCAGAGAATAAAAACAGACCCGCACCACCTGCCCGTAAAAGCCGAGATGGCGATAGAAAGAAAAGAAGTGGTAAAATTGCCAAGAAAAGGGTAACCCAAAAGGGCAGCAATTTTGAATCTGATGATGAACGAAGCGGATAGCCGGGACCAGGGTGGCCCCTGTTCCCGACTGGTTTGCAAAGGATTCGATCACCCGGCAGGTATTTCAGAAAACAAACACAAAAGCTGTTTTCTCCTTGATAAAGGCTGTTTTTTTATCTAAATTGTGTGCCATGGGCTATGTATTCGATTTTAATGATGCCAAAGATTACGACCAATGGTTTAACAATACCCAGAACAGGTTTGCCGCTGATCTTGAGAGCCGGCTTATGGTCGAGATGCTCAGCCCCATGCGAGGAGAGGCACTGCTCGATATTGGCTGCGGAACCGGAGCAAGCCTTTTGCCGTTCATGGAAAAGGGCCTTAATGTAACCGGGCTGGATCCATCTCCGTATATGCTTGATATTACGCTTAAAAATTTGGGGAATCGTGTGGACCTTTATCGTGGGTTTGCCGAAGATCTTCCCTTTGATGATAATTCTTTTAACTATGCATGCCTGGTGACCACCCTTGAATTTGTTGATGATCCCCGAAAAGCCATAGAGGAAGCCTGCAGGGTGGCCAAAGACAGAATATTTATCGGGGTGCTCAACAGATACGCCATTAAAGGAATCGAGCGTCGGGTCAGGGGAATATTTACCAAAACCATTTTTAACCATGCAAAATTCTTTAGTGTCTGGGAAATAAAGCAAATCATCAAAGCGAGTTTGGGACCCGTTCCTGTATCCTGGAGGACGGTATGCCAACTTCCGGTGAAATCGGTAAAATTCACCCATAGAGTAGAACAATCCAGGTTTATTCAAAGATTTCCCTTTGGTGCTTTTGCAGGTATTGTGGTTTCACTTGTCCCCCGTTTCAGGACCAGGCCCCTTGCGATGAAATATCGGCGGAAACATACAGTCAGTACTGCGCCGGGATAAGAAAGGTCTAAACCGTTTACCGTTGTCGGTTTACAGTTTACGGGTTTCTTTATGAACTAGGCAACGACTACAGCATGTTGGATATTGACCTCAATTCTTGAATTCATTTTTTTAAATCTGGATCTTTACAAGAGAATCCCATAATTCGCTTAGGCTTTTTTCTTTTTCTAACATGATCAGTATTATAACCGGTAAACAATGGCGGTTTATAGTAATTCTCGTAGAATATATTTATTAGAAACAAACATACGGTTTTCAAATTTAGCTCGGTTTGACCGGAGAATCGCCTATGGGCCCGTTACAATACTTAACAATACTATCTGGAAATGAACGTACGGCAGCTATCTCGCTGTAAAGATATCAAGAGGGAGCATACATGAAAGCCTATCTTTTCGACACATTAAAGGATAATAAGGTTCAATGTAACCTTTGCAATCATCGCTG
The DNA here is from genome assembly GCA_034189135.1 of Thermodesulfobacteriota bacterium. Lineage (NCBI taxonomy): Bacteria > Pseudomonadati > Thermodesulfobacteriota > Thermodesulfobacteriota bacterium. Next base: position 80,208 of record JAXHVO010000081.1, read on the forward strand.
TATCATAAAGGAAGGAAAGCGGGGGATTTGTGGTGTCCGGGAAAACCGGGAAGGAACATTGGAAACGCTTGTGTATGGAAAGCTGATTGCCCGGCATATCGATCCCATTGAAAAAAAACCTCTTTTTCATCTTCTACCGGGCAGCCTGTCTTACTCCGTCGCAACGGTGGGCTGCAATTTCAAATGTCTTTTCTGCCAGAATGCAGATATTGCACAAATGCCGTCGGACAACCAAGGTATGATCATGGGAGATTCCAGCACTCCCGAAGATGTGGTTCATGCAGCGGTAAAAGGAGGATGTAAAAACATCGCTTATACTTATACCGAACCCACCGTATTTTTTGAATTTGCCCATGATACGGCAAAACTGGCAAATAAAAGGGGAATCTATAATGTTTTTGTCACCAATGGATACATGACATCAGAAGCCCTTAAAAAGATAAGTCCATATCTGGATGCAGCCAATGTGGACTTAAAGGCGTTTAACGATGACTTTTATAAAAAATATTGTTCAGCTAAATTAGAGCATGTCAAAAAAACACTGCAGACGATGAAAATCCTCGGTATTTTTGTTGAAATTACCACTCTGCTTATTCCCGGACTGAACGATGACAAAACTGAGCTGAAAGACTTGGCATCATTCATTGCAAAGTCATTAGGCCCGGGAACCCCTTGGCATATCAGCCGTTTTCATCCCACCTATAAACTGACCGACCGACCTCCGACACCGGTTAAAACGTTGGTGATGGCACGTGAAATCGGCATAAATGCAGGATTGAAATATGTTTATACCGGTAATGTACCCGGGGAAAATGGTGAAAAAACGTATTGTTATCATTGCAGCAGGATTCTCATCGACCGGTGGGGTTATACAATCAATAACAATTTAATTGAAAACGGCCGGTGCCCCCATTGCGGTGCAATCATAGACGGGATTGGCATGTAAAGGCTTTCAAAAGTGCCGTTTTACAAAGATCTCAGGGAATAACTATGGACAGGACAAAAAGTGCAGCGATATGGGGCCCTATGCGGTTGCCGTTTCTTGTTTTAACCCCGGCATGTGTTCTGCTGGGTGTTGCCACAACGGTATGGTCGGGAAGCGAATTAAATCTGTTTCATCTGATAGTCGTTCTTATCGGTGCAGTGGCAACGCACATTGGTGTAAATGCTTTAAATGAATATGATGATTTTAAAAGCGGCCTTGATTTCAAAACAGATCCAACCCCGTTCAGCGGTGGAAGCAAAGCCCTTCCTAATAATCCCCATAAGGCCCATTTAGGCCTTATCACAGGATTGATAGCCCTAGCGATTGCTCTCCTTACAGGAATATACTTTATCTACATACGGGGGTTTTGGCTTTTGCCTTTGGGTGTTTTTGGCCTGATTATTGTGGTCGTTTATACCAGATGGATCACCAAAAATCCGTTTTTATGTTTATTTGCTCCCGGACTTGGGTTTGGCCCGTTAATGGTAATAGGTACTGACTTTGTGCTTACAGGTTCATATTCGTCAACCGCTTTTGTCGCGTCCATGGTTCCTTTCTTTCTGGTCAACGATCTGTTACTGTTAAACCAGTTTCCGGACGTCACTGCAGATAAGGGTGTGGGGAGAAAGCATTTTCCCATCATAATCGGAAGAAAGGCCAGTGTAAAAATTTACGGTTTTTTTCTGGCAGGCGCCTATATAACCATTGTTTTAGGATATATGGCCGGAATGCTTCCCGTGGAGGCATTTCTGGCCTTTTTATCCATTTTCCTGGCAATTCCAACGGTAAAAGGAGTCGCCCAACATGCCAATGATATCCCCAAACTGATTCCTTATATGGGTAAAAGTGTAATCATCATTATCGCAACACCGGTACTGCTAGCGGTTGGTTTGTTTGTCGGTGGGCAATAAACATCCTTGACACATGAGATACCCTCAGTTAGATAAAGCCGTAACTTTTATGCCTGTTTGACAACAGGCCAAATGAATTCAAAACAAAACGAGAGCGTTTCTATGACGAAAGATATGGGACAGAAAAAATTTATCCATGATATAAAACACCGCAGGCACCGCTTCCGCCAGTTTCTTGGCATCGCTTTGACCATACTGTTTTCCGCGGCAGGGCAGCCTAAAACCAGCTGGTTTGTTGTTGGTGCGCTGCTGATTTTTACCGGAATTTCTGTGCGGTTGTGGGCGTCGGGACATGTAAAAAAAGATAAGGTCCTTGCCACTGACGGACCTTATGCCTTTGTGAGGCACCCGCTGTATGTAGGGAACATACTGCTTGGATTCGGATTCTCCCTGGCCTCCGGGCTATGGTGGTCTTTTCCCCTGCTGATTGTTTTTTTAATCGGTTTTTATCCCCCGGCCATTCGCAAGGAAGATGAAAAACTTCATCAACTATTTAAACAAGACTGGGAAAAATGGTGCCGGGATACAAAGGCGCTAATCCCACGCTTTACTCCGCTTCATAAAGAGCAGCATGGGGGCTGGTCATTTTGGCAAAGCCTGCGGCAAAACGGTGAGCCTATTATTGCACTTTTTTTACTTTGTTGTCTTTATTATCTTTTTCTCAAACTGATATAAACCGTGGTGACGCCGATGCAAAACCATATCAGCGGCATCAACGAAGACGAACTGCTTCGGTGGATTGAAACCAGCATAAGAACCGGATCGAATATTTTAAGCCACGGTTACCAGGGGCATATCTACCTTTATCAGGGTGAAAGCCGACGACTGATAATCAAGGCCCCTATGGGCTGGGGGGTAGGAAAATTCATCCGGCGGATCATGCTGCGTAATGAATTTCGGATTTATTCTAGGCTTTCCGGTGTTGGCGGAATCCCCCGCTGCTTTGGTTTTTTAAAGAAAAAATACTTGGCGCTCCAGTTGATAGACGGGGTGTCCATTAAGAATGCAAAAATTGCCAATCGAGAACAATTCTATAAAACCCTCCTCGACCTGATCAAAAACCTGCATGCCGCAGGCGTCGCCCACGGTGATCTTAAAAAAAAGGACAATCTCCTTGTGGTTGACCAGCAAACTCCCTGTGTGATCGACTTTGGTGTGGCGGTGATCAAAAAAAAGGGATTTGCCCCGCTAAATCATTTTATTTATAATATGTTAGTTAAGTTCGATTTTAATGCCTGGGCGAAGTTGAAGTATAACGGCAAACTGGAAAGCATTTCAGATAAAGACAGAGAATATTATCACAGGACTCTCGTTGAAACCGTATCTCACAAAATCAAGCGGATTTACCGAAATTGCAAACGGAGATTATTTTGACGATCTCAAAACCGCTGACGGATTAGAAAAAAGCCTTCGTTTATTTGGTACTGCATTGCCGGGTATAAAACATTTGACTCAAACCACAGCATTTTGATATACTTAAATAAAATTGATCGCCCCTTAATAAGGAAAGGAGACAAAGTGAAAAATATAAAGACCTATGCTTTAATTTCACTGTTTTTATTCAGTCTGGCCGGTTGTGCTTCCCGCCCTGTGACTGTGGACCAGCCGATACCTGATACAATCAAAAAAAGAACCCCCCGGTATGCGTCTTTGGACGACGCGCTGGATTATACCGGCAAAGCGCTGAGCAATGAATTGCAGGAAATTGCCAAAAGAGATGTTGACAAGGCCGGTAAGGCGACCGTCATTATCATCGCCGATTTTGCCACCGTTGAAGGAAAGATCACTCGTTTTAGCCGATATATCGCAGATAAATTAACCCCCTATTTTGCACGGTCTAAAAATTTTTCAGTTTTAGAAAGAGCGTTGATTGACAAAGTCATTGAAGAGCATAAATTCCAGGCGTCTCCCTTTGTGGATGAAGACTCAACTCAGGAATTCGGGAAACTTCTAGGGGCTGAAACCATAGTTGCCGGAACCATATCAGAGCTTGGCAATGCGTTTTATATCAATACCAAAGCGGTTGATGTCACCAAAGGAAATATATTGGCTTCCCTTGACGTTGAAATTAGAAGAAACGCCCGAATGGTTGACCTTTACCATTCAGATCTGCCTCACTTAAATAAAAAGAAAGTGATCACCAAAGTTTTTCGGGCTCAGGGAATCGGTATCCCGTCCTCAAAACATAAAAACAGGTCTGTGGCGAGAGCCCTTGCATTTCGAGCCGCCAAGGGAGACGCCATGCGAAATCTTCTTGAGCAGATACAGTCCACCCAAATCACCTCCGATACCAAGATTAAAGACATGATGGCGGAAAACGACACCGTCCGTATTCAGTTAAATTCAAGCCTGCGGGGAGCCCGCGTGGTCAATAAAAAACAAATGCCGGACGGTTCGGTTGAAGTGGAAATGGAAGTGGAGCTGACCGAAGATTTTATCAATGCAGTTTATGGCGAGTAACAAAATGATTTGAGGTGTTTCCCAAAAGCCAATTCTGCTGGCGTTGCAAAAAAAAGTCTAAGGGCTTCCTTCCTGGGTGGCACAACGCCTATCTATGAACGCTGAAGAGAAAGTAATCTTTTTGCACTCCCGCAAACCCCATCTAATATATTGCGTAAAAACAAATAGTTAAACATTTAGTTGCCGCTGCATTTTGGGCCAGGCACAATAATTTCTTTGCCTATCCCACAAAAAAATAAATTCTGTCTTGACTACCACCCCACATCCTATTATATAATCCACGTTTTAGTTGCACAGTTGGATGGGTTGTATATCATTAAAACCATAAAAGAGGGGGAGTTATTATGAGAAATCGTTTTAGAAAGCTTTTAATTCCGGCAATCATTGGAATGTTCCTGGTGCTGACCATGTCCGGCAGCGGACTTGCTGCAAGTGCAATCAAGCTCGGAGTTGCTGGCCCGCACAGCGGTGATCTGGCGTCTTATGGTATCCCGACCATTAAGGCGGCAGAGCTGGTGGTCAAGGATATAAATGCAAAGGGCGGCGTTCTCGGCAAAAAGGTGAAGCTTTTGGTGGAAGATGATGTCTGTAAACCGGAGATAGCCACCAACACGGCGACCAAGCTGATATCCCTAAAGGCGGATATCGTGCTGGGACATATCTGCAGTGGCGCTACCAAAGCCGCTCTTGGAATCTATAAGGATTCCAAGCTGATCGCCATGTCTCCTTCTGCCACAAACCCTGCCCTGACCCAGAGCGGCGATTATCCCAATTTTTATCGGACCATCGCTTCAGACGATGCCCAGGCAAAACTGGAAGTCGATTTTGCCCTTGACGTTTTAAAGCTGAGCAAAATTGCGGTGCTTCATGACAAGGGTGACTATGGTAAAGGTCTGGCAGAATTTGCCAAGGCTTTCCTGGAAAAAGACAAACGAGCCAAAGTCGTGCTGTACGAAGGGATTACACCGGGTGCAGTTGATTATTCAGCGGTTGTGCAGAAAATCAAACGTAAAAAAGCCGAGGCGGTTATATTCGGCGGTTATCATCCTGAAGCATCAAAGATAGTGAGCCAGATGCGCAAAAAAAGAATGAAAACCATTTTTATTTCCGATGACGGCGTAAAGGATGATACCTTTATCAAGGTGGCCGGCAAGTATGCTGAAGGAGTCTATGCGACCGGCCCCAAGGATGTGTCAAAAAATCCGATGGCTATTGCCGCCAATGAGGCCCATAAAAAGGCATACGGGAAAGATCCGGGTGCTTTCTTTTTAAATGCCTATTCGGCTGCACTGGCATTGCTCAATGCCATCGAAAAGGCGGGTTCTACGGATTATAATGCCGTTTCAAAAGCCCTTACCACCGAGTATGTCCAAACCCCCCTTGGCAAGATAAGCTTTGACAAAAGAGGGGATGCCATCGGTGTCGGTTTTTCCATGTACCAGGTGCAAAAAGGCGTCTATGTTGAAGTAAAATAAAACAAATCATATAAAGGGCAGGTTTTTTAACCTGCCCTTTTAATTTAAACATCAGATTTGTTAAAGCAAAGCGCTGTTTGCCTTGGCCCTTTAGTCTTGCTTTGTGCCTTAAAAATGGAGATTGTTGCTTTTTATTATGGATTATTTCCTAGAGCTTTTTCTTGGAGGACTGACCCGCGGGAGCATTTACGCCCTGATCGCCCTGGGCTATACCATGGTTTACGGGATTATTCAGCTGATTAATTTTGCCCATGGTGAAATATACATGATCGGGGCATTTACCGCCCTGATTGTGGCCGGTGTCCTGACCATGCTGGGGTGGAATCATATTGCCATTATTGTCATCGCGGCATTTATTGCGGTGATTTATTCATCGGCCTATGGTTATACGGTGGAAAAAATCGCCTATAAACCGCTGCGTTATGCCCCGAGGCTGTCCGCCCTGATCAGTGCCATCGGTATGTCGCTTTTTCTGCAAAACTATGTTCTGTTGGCACAGACCTCCGATTTTCTTCCATTTCCCAGCTTGATTCCCGACTTTGAGTTTTTAGAACCCTATGCGCACATTATCAGATCCACGGAGATAGTCATTGTGGCTACAACCACGGTTGTCATGATTCTGCTGACCTTTCTTATTAAATTTACCAAGATCGGCAAGGCCATGCGCGCCACTGCCCAGGACAGAAACATGGCCATGCTGGTTGGGGTGGATGTTAATCGGGTCATTTCCGTCACTTTTATCGTCGGGTCTGCCACCGCCGCACTGGGTGGGGTGCTGATTGCCTCTCATATCGGTCAGATCAACTTTTATATTGGCTTTATAGCCGGTATAAAGGCATTTGTTGCCGCAGTACTCGGCGGAATCGGCAGTATCCCCGGAGCAGTTTTGGGAAGCCTGGTTCTTGGGTGGACCGAAAGTTTTTTTACCGGCTATGTTTCCAGCGATTACGAAGATGTTTTTGCCTTTTTGTTTCTGGTTTTTATTCTGATATTCAAGCCGTCAGGTATTATGGGGCGTTCTGAGCAGGAGAAGGTATAGAATTGATTAAAATCGATGAAATAAAAAAATCTTTTTTTGTCTCGCTCTGGTTTATGTTTTTGACCTTTCCCATCATGGTGATCCGGGTCAATACCATTGAAAAAGTGATCCAATGGCGCTGGGAAAGGATGTTTTTTATCGGAGTCGGAACTTTTATTCTTTCCTTTGTCTGGCGTTATCTCATAAAGCGAAAAGAGCTGGGGATAAAAAAGGCGGAAGCCGGTGATGTGGGGAAAGCACCATTAAGCCAGCGGATTTTTGAAGAACGGCGGGTCTATATACCCGCTCTGATCGCGGTGGCTGTTTTTATTATCGCCTTTCCCTTTGTTTTTTCCATGTACCAGACCAATATCATGCTGACCGCACTTATTTATATCATGTGCGGGCTGGGCCTTAACATCGTTGTGGGCCTGGCCGGTCTTCTCGATCTTGGATACGTTGCTTTTTACGCGGTGGGAGCCTATGGCTATGCATTATTGAACTATCATTTTGGCGTCAGTTTCTGGTTTGCACTTCCCATTGGTGCAAGTATCGGCTTTTTCTTTGGAATACTGTTAGGCTATCCGGTGCTTCGTTTGCGGGGAGACTACCTGGCCATTGTTACCCTGGGTTTTGGAGAAATCATACGGCTTATTTTGGAGAACTGGAATGAATTTTCTTTTGGGCCCAGTGGTATTGCCAATATTCCGCGGCCGGGATTTTTCGGTATCCAGTTTTCTCTTCACCATGCCACCATTTATATCTATTTTATCATGATTGCCCTGGTTATTTTTACCATTTTTGTGGTGAGCAGGCTGCAAAATTCCAGAATAGGAAGGGCTTGGATTGCTTTGCGTGAAGACGAAGTGGCTTGCCAGGCCATGGGAATTGACAAAACCAAGACCAAGTTGACCGCATTTGCTTTGGGGGCCACATGGGCCGGAATGGCCGGCGTCCTTTTTGCCGCCAAGACCACCTTTATCAATCCGGCCAGTTTCACTTTGTGGGAGTCGATCTTTTTCCTGTGTGTGGTGGTGTTGGGAGGAATGGGATCGGTTACCGGGGTTATTTTCGGTGCACTTATATTGGTTCTTTTACCTGAATACCTCAGGGTATTTGCCGAATACCGTATTCTTTTATTTGGAGCTGTTCTGGTGGTCATGATGGTTTTTCGTCCCGGCGGCATTATCACCAACGTGCGCAGAACATATAAGTTTGAAGGTTTAGCTAAGAATAATAAATAATAAAATATGGAACCGATACTGGAAGTTAATAATCTGACCATGCAATTCGGGGGGCTGCGGGCACTGGAAGATCTCGACCTTGATGTGAAAGAGGGAGAAATCGTTGCCTTGATCGGCCCCAACGGCGCGGGGAAAACCACTTTTTTTAACTGTATTACCGGAATTCATCAGCCGACCAAAGGGGATATGTTTATTTCACCACCCGGGAAAGAACGAAAAAGTATCAATGGATTAAAGCCGAACCGTGTTACCGAAAGGGGTATGGCGCGAACATTTCAGAATATTCGTCTGTTTCCCAATATGACCGTTCTGGAAAATGTAATGATCGGGCGGCATTGCAGAATGTCCGCGGGTATTTTAGGTGCCGTATTCAGAGGCGGATCAACTGTCAGGGAAGAAAAGAAAGTGGTGGAAGACAGTTATGCCATGCTGGAAAAGATAGGACTGACTAAATATGTCAATGAGCTTGCCATGAACCTTCCCTATGGCGCCCAGCGGCGCCTTGAAATCGCACGGGCCATGGCTACCGAGCCTTTTTTACTCCTTCTTGACGAGCCGGCTGCCGGTATGAATGTTAAGGAAACCCGGGAGCTTGATGAGTTGATTTTGCAGATTCGCGACCAAGAAAAAGTATCCATACTTCTGATTGAACATGATATGAAACTGGTGATGAGTTTGTCTGATCGTATTTTTGTGGTCGATTACGGAAAGAAAATTGCCCAGGGAACGCCGGATGAGATCCAACACAATCCTGCGGTGATTAAGGCCTATCTTGGAGAAGATATCGATGCTTAAGCTTAAGAACGTACAGACTTTTTATGGAAACATCCAGGCGTTGAAAGATGTGACCATTGAGATATCCGAAGGAGAAATCATTACCTTAATCGGCGCAAACGGGGCAGGAAAAACCACCACACTGATGTCGGTTTGCGGTGTGGTCCCTCCGAGATCAGGTGAAATTTATTTCCTGGGCCAACCGATACATCATACTCCGCCCAACCAGATCGTTTCCCTCGGGGTCTGTCAGGTTCCTGAGGGTCGACGTATTTTCCCCTATTTGACCGTTTTGGAAAACCTGGATATGGGGGCATTTCTACGAACAGATAAGACCGGCATCAAAAAAGATTTAGAATATGTGTTCGAGCTTTTCCCTATTCTGGCCGAACGACGGCATCAGGCAGGCGGAACGCTCAGCGGCGGGGAACAACAAATGCTTGCGGTTTCCAGAGCGATCATGTCCAAACCAAGGTTGCTTTTACTGGACGAACCTTCATTGGGTCTTGCACCACTGGTGGTTAAACAGATTTTCAGTATTATCAAAAAGATCAATAGCGAAAACAAGACCACCATTTTTCTGGTTGAACAAAATGCCAATCTAGCCCTCAAAGTGGCCCACAGGGGGTATGTCATGGAAACCGGTCGAATCACTCTGTCCGATTCAGCGTCAAATCTTCTGTCCAATGAACAGGTTAAAAAAGCCTATCTGGGGCAGTAGGTCCCGGCACCTGCAAGACAGTGGTTTAAAAGTGCTGTTTTGTAAAGGTCTCTAAAATTTAAAAGCACGAAATCTGTCCATTTTGCAAGATTGGGCGAAACCAATCCGAATATCCAGCGTCCTGATTTCTTACACTTATACTGTTTCTCATAAATTTTCATGCCCGACTGGGCACAACGAAGCATGAAACCAAAGGCTCGACCGGGGAATCGCCTATTTGCCCGGTACAAAACTTAACCAATGAGATCGGTATCGTACACGCCCCCTATCTTCTCAGTTAAATCGATACAGGCAGAGACGATCAACGCCGCCGTGGTATTCTGTCCTTTGGGGCTGGTTCAAATCTAATTGAAGTCTGCCTCAGGCAGACCGTACGTTTATTTATAGATCAGATTATTAAATTTTGTACTGGGCAAATAGGCGATTCCCCGGTCGAGTCAAGCTACGTTTGAAAAACGAATGTTTATTTCTAATGAGTATGTGCCGAAATATGGAATTGCAGTATATGTGGTTGTAGAAAAAACCATTTACCTGACAGAACGCCTTTTAACTACCACTATAAGGAGGTCCCTATGAAAAAAATGATACCCATTATTTTGTGTCTGCTGCTGATCGTTCCGACTGCCTCTTATGCACTGGGTCTTGAATTCGCGGTTGGTGCCTGGAAGCAGTCTCCTGAGGGTTTTATGTCATATGAGCAGCTCACCATCGACGATGAGCTGGATCTGGAAAGAGATTGCAATTATGACGATGAAACCCGTTTCAGCGGAAGAATGAAGATCGATATGCCCCTGGCTCTACCGAATATATATCTTATGGCCTCTCCCATCGAGTTTGACGGTACGGGCTCGAAAACGGTTAGTTTTAAATTCGGTGATGATACATTCAATGCAACTGATCCATTTTATTCCAAGCTCACCCTTGACCATTATGATGTGGGTTTTTACTATGGGATTCCCGCCATTGAAACCCTATCCGCTGAAACGCTTAATCTGGATCTGGGGCTTAATATCAGGATTTATGATTTTGAAGCCCAAATTAGGCAGGATACAGCAGGCCTGGAGGAATCAGAAGACTTTACCCTTCCTGTTCCCATGGTTTACCTTGCATTGCAGGTAAAACCGGTGGATAAACTTTCCATTGAAGCAGAGGCCAGAGGAATTTCATACAGCGGAAACCAGCTGTACAGCCTCATCGGTAGGGTGAAGCTTAATATTTTTGGACCGCTGTTTACCGCTGCAGGGTATCGATATGACAAACTGAAAATTGACGAAGAAGACGTTGAAGTGGATGTTGATTTTAGCGGGCCGTTTGTTGAAGCCGGGTTTAAGTTTTGATGGCGTGGTAAAAATTACCGCCATTTCGCTGATTCGGTTTTTCAGGAACTTGACATACTATAGCTATCGGCTTGTTCCTGAAAAACCACCGCGCCGCATTTTATTTACTTTTCCATCCGGGGTTTACGAGGAGACTGGGCTTTGAGGATAATCTCCACTCGCCGGTTTTTACTCCTTCCCTCTGCTGTATCATTGGGTTCCCGTGGACGATATTCGCCATACCCCATGGCTGAAATGCGCGAGGGTTTTATATACGTTTTGTGCAACAGAAATTCTGCCACAGAAGCAGCGCGGGCAATGGACAATTCAAGGTTTGACTTATAGATCCAGTTGCTTCTCAGCGGGACATTGTCGGTATGACCGGTAACGGTTATGTTGCCTTTTGTTTTTTGCAAAACCGACCCTATCTTTCGTAACAACGGCTTCATCTGCTGTTTAATATCTGCTTTGCCGGAATCAAAGGTTGTTTCGCCCATCAGCCGGACACTTATTTCTTTATCACCGACTTCCACCTGAATCAAATTTTTCATGCCCTGTGAAAGGGTCTCTACGGCTTTCTTAAGCTCTTCTCCAATGGTTTTCTTTTCCTGGGTGACAATAAACTCTTCACGCTGCTGGATGGCAATGAGCTCCTGGTCAAAATCCTTGGCGATTATCTTCATTCCTTTGGCAGGCTCCATGGTTTTGACCTTGCGCTGAACCCCAAAGGCATTTCTCAGGGACCCGGCCACCTGCTTGTATATGGCTCTATCCATTTCAGAAAAAGAGAGTAAAAGAACAAAAAAGCACAGAAGCAGGCTCATCAGGTCTCCGAAAGTAACCACCCAAGCAGGTGCGCCTTCACTGACTTCCATTTCGAGTTGTTTAATTTTTGCATTTAACTCGTTATTCATGTTTTGCCTTTGTTGTTTCGGCTTTATTCCGATCCTTGGGTGAGAGGTAGATTCTTAGCGACTGATCGAGTACCATGGGAGAAATTCCCTGGGCGATTCCAAGGGCTGCCTCACGAATGATACTTTTGTTGTCCTGCTCCTGCTGACTTCTAAAAGCGAGTTTTTCTGCGATGGGGAGGCAAACAAGGTTGGCGATAAGAGCGCCATAAAGTGTGGTGAGCAGTGCAACAGCCATGGCAGGACCGATGCTGCTGGGATCAGCCATGGAGGCCAGCATCTGCACCAGGCCGATTAACGTTCCGATCATTCCAAAGGCCGGTGCCGATGAGCCCATGCCCTTAAAAACACGCTGGCCGACAGAATGACGCTGCACCGTCAGACGGATATCCTTATTAAGCATATCCTCAATAAGGCCCTCATCAATACCGTCAGACAAATATTGAACGGCCTTGGCAGTGAATTCGTCTTCTGTTTTTTCATTTTCAAGAGCGATCAGCCCTTCTTTTTTAGCAATTTTTGCCAGGGCAACCAGTCGGGTAACCGTCTCATCAGGGGGTTCCATTTTAACTAAAAAGGCCTTCATGGCCACTTTTATGGTATTAATCACATCTCCCATGGAAAATTTAATAAAACATGTGGCCAAAGTACCTCCAATAACAATCAGAAATCCGGGAATGTTGATGAATATCATGGCACTGCCGCCGATAATGACGGCAGAAAGCACTAAAGCAGATCCTCCTACAAGCCCAATGATGGTTGCAATATCCATTCTATACCCTCATATTTGGTTATTTCACAAAAAATATTTTCATAAAACTTATCAAATTAGTAAAAAGTCATTTTTCACCACTGATCTCGCAGAGATTGCAGAGAATAAATTTTTTCTTAAATAAGGATCTCTGTGTGCTCCGTGTACTCGATGGTAAATTCGGTTTTTTACGAGTTCATCTAACTCACGTTTTCAGTTTTAGAATTTATAAACGCATACCGTATCTGCAATGCAATCCAGCTTGCGATAGTTGATCAACTTTTCGATCCCATGGTTGGTTAGCTTAGTGAGGCCGGGCAACACAAGGGCCCCGCTTTTCATGCGGACACTACTTGTTAGCACCATCCCTTCCTTAAGATCATCCAATGAAATTTTTAAAAAATCTTTTTCTTCTTCCTGTTTAATATTTTCCAGATTTATTTCCAGCAGGTAATCTACCAGGTCGCTGTCGAGTTGATACCCCCGTTGCTGTTGCAGTCTGTCCGGGATATCGTTCAGAGGAATTTTCCACTTTTTAACCAGACTGTCGTAGTTGGAGGCAGCAGAGATAATCCTGGACAATAATGGTATTTGTTCTCCTTTCAATCCGTCCGGATAGCCGCGACCGTTTACCTGTTCATGGTGGCTTCTTACCAGTATGGAAACAGGCTTTAGCAATTCGATTTCCTGTAAAATGATTTCTCCCTGGACCGGGTGAGACATATAAAGTTTTTTTTCATCTCCATTCATTTCAGTTCTTTTCTTTGATACTATGTCCTTGGGTAAACCGACCATACCGATATCGTGGAGCAGTCCGGCAGCCTCTAGAACAGGCAAATCGTCCTGGGGAACATCAGGGTGAAGTTTGGCAAGTCTTACGCACAGTTTGGCAACCCGTTTGCAATGTCCTCCCAGTTGTTCGTCTACCACTTCAATTAAATTGGTAAACATTTGAATGGTCTGATAATAGTTTCTTTCTATTTCAGTGTGCTGGTCATGAAGTTTTTTTTCCAGGCTGATAAGTCTTTCGCCGATTTTGATGCGCGCTCTAAATTCTTTATTGTTGACCGGTTTGGTAATGTAGTCATCGGCTCCGACCTCAAGACCCTGAATAATATCCTGTTGCGTATTCCTGGCACTGACCAGAATAATATATATGTAGTTGTTGAACTCGCTGTCGCGAATTTTTCGGCACAGCTCCAGCCCATTCATTTTGGGCATCATCCAGTCTGTCACCACCATGTCCACACTGGTGGACAAAAGCGTTTTCCAGGCAGCGCTTCCGTTTTCCGTCACATAGACCGTATGCCCCCAATCTTGGAGAATTTTTTCTAAAAACTGTCTTGCAGGTGCCTGATCCTCTACAACCAGTATGTGCATGAGTTATCACCATGAGTAATGGAAAGGTCATCAATGCCTGTTTGAAATTCGGGTTTTTTGTTTGATAGCTAATATATCGGCAACAAGAAGGAAAAACTTAAGAAATTTGTTGCAAAAAGAGAAAACCTTTCATCACCGGAAACGTGAAATAGGAAAGCGGAAATTGGGAACAGATAAAACGAGGCGATGCGTTGGATATCGATAAGTTGGCAGACCGGTTGTCAGGTACTATCTGGCGCGACTTTGATCACCGGTTCTATAGTTAAACTCGACCTGATGTTGAATATTTTGGGGAAAATTACTATAATATTGACGTTTGGTTAACGCTTAGATATTTCGCCATATCAGAACAGATAAAATCCAATCGCCTTGTCACTCGGGTCGGAGGGGTGAACGGATACAAACTCAATTCCAAATTCAAGGCCAAAGTCTTTTTTAATGATACATTCTTTTTTAATAAGAGATCGGTTTTTATCGTCCAGGTGAAATTCCACCATAATCTTGTCACCAACTATAAATTCTCTCTTTGTATTAAGTTTTATTCTTAAACCGGTGCGGGATACATCGGTGACGACCATGGTCCCCTTGTCTTTCGGGATGTCGGAAACAATATGAATGAAGGTTCCGGGAAAATTGGATTTTTTCCTGAATTGTTTTCTTTTTTCTATCAAAGCATAATAGATATTCCCGCAGGCGCACTTTACCTTTACCCTTTCTGCTTTTTCCAGATTTTCATATTTTGCAACTTCAACCGTTCTCGGTTTATTGCATTTAGGGCATTCAAAGGTAATGGTATTATCACTGCTGATAAAAGCTTTTTGCATTTTTCCCTTACTCCTTGAAATAAAGTTAAAGGATTACTGCTGCGTCACTCTCAACACCTCCTCAATGGTAGTCATGCCTGATAATATTTTTAACACCCCATCTTGACGCAGCGAAACCATTCCGCTTTTTAACGCAGCACTTTTTATCAGGTTTGAGTCAAATGTTTTCAGTATAAGGTTTTTAAGCTGATCACTTAAAACCATGATTTCAAAAAGGCCGATCCTGCCCTTGTAACCTGTATTTAGACATTCTTTACATCCGTTTGCTTTACAAATATGACCCCTTTGGGTTTGATCCGCATTAATTCCGATTCTGCTGAGAGCGATACTTTCCGGGAGATAGCTCTTTTTGCAACTACTGCACAGGACACGGGCCAGTCTTTGGGCGACCACAGCAAGGACCGAAGATGAGATTAAAAAAGGCTCCACACCCATATCGACTAAACGGGTAATGGCGCTGGCCGCATCATTGGTATGAAGTGTGGAAAAGACAAGATGCCCGGTGAGGGCAGACTGGACAGCGATCTCTGCGGTTTCTCGATCCCGAATTTCACCGATGAGAATCACATCGGGGTCCTGCCTTACAATGGATCTCAGCCCCTGGGCAAAGGTCAGATCAATCTTGGGGTTGACCTGAATCTGACTAACACCCTTAAGCTGGTATTCAACCGGGTCTTCAACAGTGATTATATTTATTTCCGGTGTGTTGATGGATGATAAAATGGCATAAAGGGATGTGGTCTTGCCGCTTCCGGTAGGGCCGGTGACCAGAATGATTCCGTTGGGAGATTTAACCAGGTTTTCCAGAAGTTTAAGCTTTTTTGGCAGCAGACCAAGATTGGAAAGGGTAAATAATTTAGCTGTCTTATTCAGCAGTCTGAGCACCACACGTTCCCCAAATGAAATAGGAATGGTGGAAACTCGAACATCGATATCCTGGTCTCCCATTTTTACTTCCAGGCGGCCGTCTTGAGGAAGCCGTTTTTCGGCAATATTCATCTCAGCCATCACCTTAATTCTCGATATCAATGGGGCCTGGATCCATTTTGGAGGAGTGAGCAGGTCGTACAGAATGCCGTCCACACGGTATCGCACCTTAAAACTGTCCTGATAGGGTTCGATATGAATATCACTTGCGCGGGCTTTGATTGATTGGGAAAGGATGTGGTTTACCAGCTTTATAATCGGCGCAGAACTGGTGTCATCCAAAAGATCTGCGGTATCCTCAATTTCACTGATAATAGAACTGCCGTTTTCTTCCATATCCTGGACGAGTTGTTCGGCGGAATCTCTGTTCAAGTCATAAGCCAGATTTATGGCGGAAAGTATGGCAGTTTTGGTTGAAAGAACGATATCGTAATCGTTCAGTCCGAGAATGTTCACCAGGTCATCAAGAGGTTGAAAGGATGTGGGATCGTTAATGGCAATGATACATTGCGTTTTGAAATGACTTTTTTTTTCAGCTTTTCTTTGATTCGGAATAATCGCATTTTCAAGATCTGCTTGTCGGGAACTGTTGGCAAGGGGAACCATGGTAAATTTTTTTAGAAACTGGATCGGGACGTTTGCGGTCACATCATTTCCAATAGTTTCCAAGGAAAGCTCAGGCCAAAAAGGAATATTATATTGAATGCTTAAGGCTTCAAGGAGTTGTGATTCAGTAATTATTTTTTTCCTTAAGAGTATTTCTCCGGTGTTTTCGCCTTTTTCCTTTTTAATCTGCTGCGTTTCATCCAAAATCTGCTGGGAAATGCCGAAACGATCGCTCAGTATTTGTGACAGGTGTGTGATCATCGCCCATCCGGTTCCCGGGAAGTGGAAGTACTTTTTTTTGTGTTTGTTTTATACATTTTAATACTTCCTTTTTCGACTTCACTAATTTTTTCTTTCTTCTGATTATACAACTTTTGGGCATCGGCTCTATTATTTATCACATGAGGAGTCAGGAACACGAAAAGATTGGTCTTTTCTCTCCCTTTTTTCCTCGATTTAAAAAGCCAGCCCAGCAGGGGAATATCTCCGAGTATGGGAACTTTGTACTCGGTTTTAGAAAAGCTGTCGTCAATAAGCCCGCCGATGACCACCGTGGAGTTGTCATCCACAATTACGGTGGTATCTATGGTTCGTTTTAATGTGGTCGGTCGAAAGTCGGTGGTTGATTCCAGCCTGGCAACTTCCTGGGAAATGGCAAGGCGAACCATCCCATCCTGGCTGATTTGGGGGGTAATCTTCAACGATGTGCCGACATCGCGGTATTCATAGGAACTATATGTCTCCGTCCCACCCTCTGCAGTCGATCTTGTCTGGAAGGGGATATTCTTTCCCACATAGATCTTGGCTTCCTCATTATCCGTCGTGAGAAGCTGGGGCGTTGAGATAATTTGAACATCCTTATCTTTTTTATAGACTTCTATGATGGCTGCAATAGTGGGAAAGTCAATACCTGAAATATTAATGGCTTCACCGAAGACCCCGAGGGAAAACCCGCTGGGCAGTGCTCCGGTCGCAGCCAGCCCTGCTAAAGAGGTGGCTTCATCCCCGCTGAATCCGCCTCCGGCAGCTCCGTCTTTGTCGTCGTGGTGTGCCTCCCCAAAACCCCTCCATTCGGTGCCGAGTTTAAAATCCTTGTTTGTATTGACTTCCATGATGAGGCATTCAATGAAAACCATTGCCCGGGGAATGTCGAGTTTTTTTATGATTCCTTCCAGTATTTGGTAATCTTCGTTGTCTGCCATGATGATCAGGCTGTTGGTTGCTTTATCCGCCGTAATGGTTGCCTGGCCTGAAAGAAGTGGGGCTTTTCCTCCTTTTGCAGCCGTTTTGCTCTTGCCGGATGTCTGTGCCTGAAGAACTGTAGCCAGTTCTTCAGCGGTGGCATGTTCCAGATAATACACACGGATTTTTCCCTTGTCTTTGGGGGTCGGTTTGTCGAGCATACTGATCAGGCTCCTGACTCTTAAACTGTCCACCTCACTGGCAAGCAGAACCACTGTATTGGTCCGATCATCAGCAATGAGCGTGATGGTTCTTTCCGATGCGCCTTTTCTGGCCGCTTTTTTCGGCTGAAAAACAGAACTTAAAATCTTAACCAGTTTTTCCGCGTCGGCAAATTCAAGGGGAATAACGGAAATTTCATGGCCGATTCCGGCCACATCGATTGCTTTTAGAATTCGAATCAAACGTATGATATTTGAATGGAAATCTGTGACAATCAGCATGTTTGTCGGTGAATAGGCCAGAACGACGCTGCTCTTTGAAACCAGTGGGGTAAACAGCTTCTTTATTTCAGACGCATTGGCATATTTTAACGTGATGATTTGAGTGATAATCTTATCTTCCGGTGAAGCCGCACTTTCTTTTAGCAAGGTTTTAATATTCTTGGTCCGCGCTTGCGGTGACGGAATGATTTTGATTACTTTACCGGCTGCGACAGTGGCATAACCATGGACTTCCAGCACAGACTCAAAGACTTTATAGGCCTCTTTTACCGAAATTTTGGAAGGAGAAATCACCGTTACCTTTCCCTTGACCTTGTTATCCACCACAAAATTTTTCCCGGTCAGTTCACTGATGAACTTGATAAAAACGTTTATATCCACGCTGTTAAAGTCAATGGAGATAAAACGTTTGGGGTCTACTTTTCCTTTTAGTTCTCCGGAGCCTGTAGTGTTTTTGCCTGTCTGGGCAAATGACAGGCAGGCAACCGAGACAGGTAAAATAAGAATAAGTAAAAAGATAATCACTTTTGATATGTAGACGTATGATTTCATTTTTTTACCCGTACTTTCGGTTTATGGGCGGCATAATTAAAAGCAATGATAAAAACACCTGGAAAAGAAATAGGAAATAAAAATTCATTCTGATTTTGCATGAACCGATTATAATCAATTTGTTAAAATTATTCAATATTATATTCTATGGTTCTATTTCGGCCCCTTCTTTTGATGTCTATGGCCATATTGGAAGACGATTTTAGATTTTCGTATAATTTCAAAGCATCGTCCACCGATACAAGACTGCTTCCATTCACACCGGTTATGATATCTCCGCTTCTAAGCCCCATCCTCCGGAAAATAGATCCCCGCTGTATGCTGGATAGCATAAGGCCGGCGGCCCGTCCGTTTTCAGTATGGGGTCTGATTTTCACCTGTTTCATTAGTTCATTTACATTTTCAACCGATCTTTCTATCTGCGAACGCTTTAAGGTGATGTTTTGTCGGCGTGATTTTCTTATCACGCGGGGAGGTCTTCTGGCAACTGCACGGCCCCGCATTTCCTCTATTTCCAGAACTTCATCCTGGCCGTTTACACTCAATATGACTTTTTCTCTAAAAATCATCTTAACCGTTGCGTTTTGGACGGCATCTCCCATTTTGTAAAGATTTTGCTGTCTGGACTTGGCTTCCTCAATCACTGCATAGGTCTGCCCCCCCAGACCCGAAACAGTCCCCCAAAGTTTCAGCTTCAGCTCTGTTTGTTTCAGTGTTGCTATTTTAATCGAAGCCGGTTTTGAGTCCGCATTTTTATTGGTGTTAAAAAGATTTCGCTTAACTATCGGCTGATAATAACTCAACGGCTGGCTGGGTTCATCTTCCCCGCCTGATATCTGCCTGCCGCCTATTACCTGGGGAGGAGGAACAGGATCCAGCCGGTAGCTGGTCACTTGGTAAAACCCGCTGATGCTGAAGTAAACGGCAATGGTTATTAACACGATGTTCGATATCGTAAAGTATCTGCTTGTCATGGTTATCACAGCAATTATTTTGTGTCTGTTTATACCCCATGGGGAGAAAAAGGTTCCCCAATCTCCGTTCAGCGAACACTTACATTATTTCACAGTATATTCAGGGTGATCAATAGTACCGCCAACCTTGAAAGAAAAGGAACGGCTGCCCGACATTTTTTCAGGGAATAGACTCGCCAGAAGATTTTCTTTCATGCTTTCGAAAAAAAAAGGTTTGAGTTCAATCTTTCCTTTCAGGTTTAGCACACTTGAGCCAAAGCTCTTTTTTACAACGGCAGAGCCGGAAATGTTTGCGTTTATTTGGTGTCCTTCAATGATGCAGCTTTTTAGCTGCAATCTTTTGTTTACGGTGGTTAAATCGGCTTCAATTTTGTTGAAAGTAAAGGTTCCATGGTTGAAGACAGGTTTATTAAATTTTATGTTGCAGTCTGATATGCCTAGCGTTGCTTCCATGATCCTGTCGGAACCTTTATTATTACTGTAAGTCACCTTTCCGTCAAGTATTCCGGAAATTTTATATATTTCTTTGTTGCTGCCGGCCGGAATTTGTACGGCAGGTATATCTTTTAGCTGAATTCCTGTCAGGTCCGCATCAATTTTAATATGTCCGGCATTGTCACCAATATTTCCCCTTCCTTTGATTATGCCGTCACCGGCAACGCCTTTAAATGAAAAAGCTTTTTTTGAGCTCAAAAGCGACAAAAATCCCGGTACTATTTTTATCGTTTCAGCATCCAACAGCAAACTGCGAATATAGTAAAAGCTTACATTGTTCAGTCGGACGCCCGGAGGAAAAGCCGGGCTTATGGTATTGATGGAAATGGACACATCCGGATGAATACCGCTCAGTTGATGCTCAATATATGTTTTAACGGTATCCGAAGGAAAGAGAATATAAAGAAAAAAAATAAGCGCGGCAATAATATAAGATATGTACAATAATATTTTCTTTGTTTTATTCATGATCTTATTTAGTTAGCAACATTATATGGATGGTTTATTGTCAATTTCAGCCATATGCTTTTTTACGTTGAAAGAAAATGTTACGGATTACGAGTTGCGTGTTGTTGGCAGGAAAGTTATACCCCGCAACCCGTAAACCCGGAACATATACAAAATAACCAAACAAACAAGTTCTAAAAATCCGCATAATGGTTAGCGTTGAATTTCATTGTGGGGATAATGACTTTCAGCTATTTACCATGAGCTGCAGCCTCAGTGAATCATATTTCGGCAGTTTCGATCTGCAGTATGGCATTTATGTATCTTTCTTTACCACCTGTTTTTACGATCGAAATTCTCGTTATGCTCACCACATTTCTGGACGTTTCAACCCCATGCAAATAAGAGGTAAGCTGTTTTAAGGTGATACCTTGAAGCTTCATTTCAACTTTTGAAACCTTAAATCCGTTTTTTCCCATGTCAGATGTCGAAGGTTTCATATAGGAGATATGATTTTTAATCCCCGATTTATCAGCAAGTCTGTCGAGAAAGGAAAAAAGCGTGAAATCTTTTTTCCTTGCCTCAAAGCGTTTTTTGGATAACCTGGCCGTTTCCCTGATTGTACCATATTCGGATTGAAGCAGACGCATCTCTTCAAGCGTTTTCCTTTGAGCCTGAAGCGTTCTGGTCAGACGATCTCTTTTATTGATAAGCGGAAAAATAATAAACTGTATAACAATAAAGAGCGCGATTAAAACCGATGCCGCATAAACCGCATACTTTTCACGCTGATTTAAATTTTTAAGTTTATCCAGATTCATAAAACAACCTTGAGTTTGAAACGGATACGGGTCCCTGATTTTTCTTTGCTGGTAGAGGTAATAATCACTTTTTGAAAAAGCTTCGATTCCTCGAGTCGACTCTTTATTTCATCTGCAGAGTTAAAAGTATCTGTAATCCCTGACACCATAACGTTTTCAGGGCTGATGACCAGCCTGGTAAAATCGACATCCAGCTTGTCCGGAATTCTTTTGCTAATTTCATTTAACACATCAATACTGCGAATGTATTTGGTTGTTTCCGACGGAAAGAAGGTACTTTTTTTCGCCTCATTTATTTTTACCTTCATCTGTTGCAATGGATCGACTATTTTGGTGACTTCCGGAAAAGTGGTTTTAAAAATATCGGTGATCTGGTGGTTTAGATGGCTTATTTTATTATTAATGAAATAAAAGTTGAGTATGAAATTTAACAAAGCAAGCGCCAATACCACTCCGGCCAGAGCACCTGTTTTTACCAGGCTGGTTTTGTGTCTGGCTAAAAATTCGTTAACCACAAAACTGTCTTTATGGAAATTAAGCCTGTCGTTTCCTTTGTCTTCATTAAGTGCAAGCGCCAGTGCATTGTCAAGCTTGGCAAAGTTGAAAGAACTCGCAGCGTAATTTTCAATTCCACTATCGATTTCCCGAAAAAGCTCTATTCGATGGACGGGAACATTGAGCAGATCTGACAGCTGTTTTTCAAAATTAAGCTGAATGCAGCCCGGGCCGGTTGCTCGGATTTCCTCCGGCATAAAGTCGGTATTAAAAAGCTCTGAAAATGCATCTGTGGTTCGCTGGATGTTGATGCCAATTGATTTTATGGCAGAAGAAGTATTTGCAGGAACCGGAAAGCTGCGAATAAGGGATATCCGATTCGATGCAACGGCAAATAAAGTGGCTTTATCGACTTCAATGTCTGCAAAAAGCCAATTTTCAGGAGTATGGGCAGACTTCGCCAGGCAAAGAGTCGGGTAATAACCGCCGATCGTTATGATTTCAGGTTCGATCCTGAACGATGCCAGCGTGTCGATGTATTCCTCCAGAATGACTTTTTTAATGCCGGCAGCGATAAGATCGGTATGACCGGCATTTTCTGAAATAGTTATGGTGTGAAAATCGATTGCCATATCCTCCACCGCAAACGGGAGTGTCGGCTCCAACTCATAAGGAAGAATCTGAATAATTTTTTTCTTATTGGTAAAGGGAACTCGGATATTTCTAAACAATGCCTGATTGGCCGGAAAAGAAGCCACACATGTACAGCCGGTTGCGTCGATCTTTTCGACAATTTTTTTAACAGCACCAGCCAGAGTGTCTTTGGACTCTTTTTGTTCAGATAGCGAAACAATATCATAAGCCTCTATCTGAACAGATTTGCTGCCTTTGTTTAAAAGAACATAAGATACCGCGTGGTGACGTATATCAAGTCCGAGAGTTTTCCGGTTCATCCGTTTACCTCTAAACTATAATCCATGAGCCGTCAGCTATGAGCTGTATCTGCTTAAGACCTTGCATTTCCACTTTTTATCTTTTTTATCCTGTTCACGTCTGATCACAGATGTAATGCTGTATTTCATATCGCGCAGGGTTGCGGTCGACTCAATGCGAAAAATATTGCTTGAAGTGGTTATTAGATCAGCATTGATTTTAAGATCACCGCAACCAGGCACTTTTTTGTACCAGGTGGAACTTGAAAGGTCGTGAATATATTCCTCTCCTTCGGTTTCCCTTCGATATTCGTCAATCAGGGAAGCAAGGTCTTCGTATCCTTCAGGCATAAGCGCAATTAACACAGGCAGCTCGGCGGTATTGATATTTATCTTACCTTTAAAGGTAAATGTATTGTCTCCGGAGCTTTCAATGCCGTAAACAGTCATATAGGCAGAAATTCCGGGTGTTTCTTCTGTGCCGTAATAAAATTCCGGCAAAATACCTTTTACCAGCAACAGATCACTCATGTCGCTGAACAATCCATTTTTGCAAGGGTATCCCGGATCAAGGTCCTGGTAATATCCCGATTCAGCCCCATTTAACCCGGTAATGGCATCATCATCGTCGGAATCAAGCCAGTCTTTGGCAGAAGAGATTATCGCAGTGGGATTACTTTCAGTTTCAAAAAGGTCGGGCAAGATAAAAAGGCGCAGAAACCTGTCCCATAAAATCCGCTGAGATTCATTGAATATCCGGCTGTCAGGGAATGTCACCAGGGCGTTTGCCTGTATTCTGCTGAGTTCATCACTGATTTTTACGCTAACATTTCCGTCTTCAAAAGAGGTGCTCAACAGGAGAGCGTTAATTTTATCAGGGTTTGCCCAATCTTCCTGGATAGAATCGATTTCTGAATCCATCCTGTCTTTTACCAGCATCGCCATGGCCACATTTATGCCGGAAGATGCCATGGTTGACAGGGTGTGTCTGTCTCTGGCTGCGGCTGCCGAAAATACCGATACGCGTGCCCTTCTGTTTAATTCCAGTGAAGTTGCCACCAACACCGTTATAACGGAAAGGGTGACAAGAAGGGCCATTCCTTTGTTATTTCCGGTAAAACGTACCATTATTTTAAGATTTGCGTTCAATTTTATCCCTGAATACAGGCAGTTTTATCATGGTTTCAAAGGGCAAAAATTTTGCCTCATGACCTATTTCGAGTGTGATCTTGATGGCCGTGGGGGTTGAATAACCGACATCCGCTGAATCAGAATCCCACCTGTCATATTCACTGCCCTGTTGGTCATAATATTTAAAAACCAGTGATTTGACACTTTCACACAACACCGGATCGCTTTTTTTTTCTTCAAACGGTTCATAGGGGTACAACGTGTCCCCCCGTCTCAGCACATAGTTTGTTTCATCCGACTTTTGAACATAATAGGCAATCCGGGCAATTCCTTCTTGAATGCTTTTTTCAAGGGATACGTGGGCGCGGGAGGCAAACATAAGTCGGGAAAAACTTTCACCCCCTGCATCTGCTGTATCCCCTTTAACTTTGAAAGGGTCTTCATCGTCATCGATATCCACAGGAGTGTATTCCGGAGGCAGGCATATATGCAAAGATCCAAGATCATCATCTATTCGGCTTAGACAGCTTTTTGCCATTTCATATACAGCCATATCTTCTTCAACAGCTTTAGCATTAGAAAAAACAAGATTGTGTGATCCGAATATGGTGGTTATAATAATGGCAAAGATAGAAATAGCAATGAGGATCTCAAGCAGAGTAAAGCCGGTTTCCGTGTTAGCGGAAAAATTTGTATAATCTGATGCGGTAAACATCCTCGTCCTCATTTAAGGATATGGTGACTTCGATTTGTCTTAAGTCTTTCGTAATCTCCCCCAGCGCCTCAGATTCAACCTCTTTAACAGAAACTCGCCATTTATAACCGGAAAATTCTGTTGTAAAATCACCGGAATCATCACCAAGTTCATCAACCGGTTTGGTTTCAATTTCCGTCAAAACCTTTTTTGCCAGCATGGGAGCGGTGGTCTGAAACCTTGAAATGAAATTCATACCGATGGTCTGTGCATGCATTCGATATACACTTACAAGTACAATGGCGATGATTGATGTCGCCACCATAATTTCAAGGAGGGTAAATCCGCTGTTTGATCTGTATGTTTTTGTGTAAACTTTTTTTAAAAAAATAGTCATGAATTTTCAAAATCTACATATTTTTGATACAGTTTTACCTTGGGAAGAAACGGCTCAATTAAGAAAGAGATCTTTTGCTCATCGTCCCCTTGAATGTGGATGAGCGCCTTGTCCGAGTGACCTGTTCTGTAAAAGCAAATATCCGCCTGTCCTCCAGATACGATTCCCCTTTGCGGGAATTCCACATTAATTATTTTTACATCTTGCGGAATTTGAAATCCTTTTTCATGTGCCCGGTGAAGATCCTCCTCCGTCATTGTTTCATCTGACACCCACACTTTTTTTGAATCCATATTGACGTGCAGAATGCACAGCTTTTGTCTAGATGTAGAATACTCTTTTAAAACCCTCACTTTTCCTATAATCCACCTGGAGGTATTATTTACATTATCTGTCAGTACTGCGTTTCGCAACCGGGGAACAGCAAAAAAAAGCATAATACTGATTAAAGAGATTACAACGGTAATCTCAATGAGAGTAAATCCGCTGTTTTGTTCAGGTTTCATTATTTCTGCTTTACGGCCATTTGAAAAAAAGGTTTTACAATCACCGCTATGTAGGCGTTCACAGGTGCTGCAGATGTGGGTGATCAGGGCAATCAGCTATAGTCTACTATGCTGATTGTCCTGATCGCGCGCAGGTGCGGTACCTGTGAATGCCTACTATTCTTCTATCTCCCAGCTGTTGATATCCTTATTAAACTCCTCGCCTCCGGATACGCCGTCTGCGCCGTAGGAAATAATGTCATAATCTCCGTGAACTCCCGGCGAAAGGTATACAAATTCGTTTCCCCAAGGATCTTTGGGAACCTTTCCTTTTTCAAGATAGCCCCCTTTGCGCCACTTTTTGGGCAAATTCCCGGTCTGGGGCTCGTCAACCAGCGCCTGCAATCCCTGTTCGGTGGATGGATAGATGCCGTTGTCCAGTTTATATAGCTTTATAGCTGTTTCCAGGCTTTCCATCTGAACCCTTGCCTTTACCTGTTTGGCCTCATCCGGCCTGCCCATTAACCTGGGCGCAATAAAACTAACCAAGATTCCCAGAATCACAATCACTACCATCAGTTCAATCAGCGTAAATCCATGGTTTGTTTTAAGTTCATGAAAAATATGGTTTTTCATTATACCTCCTAATTTAAGCAAGTATCGTACCAGTTTAACATCTGATTTATATGATATTATTATTAAAAATGCAAATCAATAAAAATGAGGAGCAGGTTGAGAGGTGTGGGCTCGATATATCGGAATGAAGGAGGGCTAAAATTACTATAAAATCAGATATCGCGGGTAATGGTGAATCGTCAACCGGCAATTTTTGCTGTTTTTTATCTCAATTTGACACAAGGAAGATATGCATTTATAATAATCAGTTAAATTATTGGCAGATTTAGCACTAACGTGTTAAAATAAATTGGACGGTTTGGTAAGAATTTTCATTCCTGCGATGTGCAGCATTTCGTAATCATTCAACGTACCATTAGTACGCCTCATGGTTACAAAATTTACGCGTTTTGAATTTGAGCTTTTTGCGAAACTTCCTAAATCGTATTTTTGCCAGTGATAATTTTTTGAGTTAGCGAAACAAAAAATATCCATGCGAAACAGCAGGAGCTAGATATATGTATAATAACTTCTTTGGGTTCAGGGAGGGACCGTTTCAGCTGGTGCCGAATCCTGAATACCTTTTTTTGAGCAGAAGCCATGAAGAAACCATGGCCAATCTGAATTATGCCATTTACCAAGGTGAAGGGTTTGTGGAGATTACCGGTGAAGTGGGGACAGGGAAGACCACACTTTGCCGGGCGTTTCTGGAGAAAATAGAAAAGGAGACGGAAGCGGCTTATATCTTTAACCCGAAACTTGATCCAATACAGCTATTAAAGGCCATTAACGATGAGTTTGGAATTGGTTCGGACAAAAATACCATCAAAGAACTGATCGACACTTTAAATGCCTTTCTGATGAAACAAAAGGCTTCAGGGAAAAATGTCGTTCTGATCGTTGACGAAGCACAGAATCTTTCCAATGAGGTCCTGGAACAGCTCCGACTGTTATCCAATCTGGAAACAAATAAAAGCAAGCTTCTGCAAATTATCATGGTGGGACAGCCCGAACTGAAAGACATGCTTGACTCCCATGAACTCAGACAGCTTGGGCAGAGGATAAACGTAAGCTCTCATCTCCTTCCTTTAACCGCAAAAGAGACCATAGAATACATACAGCACCGAATCCATATTGCTTCCCGGAAGCCCGGAACCAAATTTACCAGGCTGGCCTTCTATTTTATCTATAAGTTTTCAAGGGGTATTCCAAGATTAATTAATATTTTATGTGACCGGTCTCTTTTGACCGCATACAGCCTTGATCAGCACCAGATTACGGCAGGTATTGTTCGATCTTCAATAAAGGAACTCACCGGCAGGGGGTTTGTCAAACATTATTCGTTTTGGGAAGGGAAAAATGCACTGCTGGTGATCCTCCTGTTATGCATCGCGCTGGTAGTGGTTACTTTTTACCGCCCAGGCACTGACGATATAAGCGTATCGACGGTAAAACAGGAAAAGCGAATTTTAGAAAAATCAGACGAAAACGCGGTTCGGAAAAAAATATTGCATCCTGTGGCTTCCAAAGAAAAACAGCCCGTTATTCCGGGAAAATCTTTTTTAGATCGACCACCTGATTCCAAGGCCTCTGGTTCAAAACAGATAGACAATCTGGGGGCATATCTTAAATCCGCGCAAACCCGTTCATCAAGAAGCATGGCGCTGAAAGCCGCCTTTTCATTGTGGAATACATCAACGGCAATCAAACCGCACCTGGATGAGCTGGAAGACGATTTGGCTTTTTTCAAGCTTGCAGCCAAAGAAAAATCGCTTTTGATCCATCGGATTAAGGGTAACTTAAAAGGAGTAAAAAAATTAAACCTTCCGGCTATCCTTGAATTATCTGCTCCTGACATCTCATTACCCAGGTATCTTGCCATACAAAAAATGGACGATGGCCTGGTTACATTCAAAGTTAAAGACAGTCTGATCGTGGTGAAACCTGATGAAATTAAAAAATACTGGTCCGGCAGGGCGTATATATTATGGAAGAATCTTTTTTCTTACCAAGGAACCATTCCACTTACTTCTCCAAAAGATTCCATTATCGCACTAAAAATGCATCTGCACGATATGGGATATGATCAGATTAAAATAAATTCGGTTTACGACGACCAGACAAAGGCAGCGGTAAAAAATATTCAAAAAAAGTATGGCTTAAAGGCGGATGGCCTGGTGGGTCCTTTAACCAAAATCGTCCTTTATAATGAAAAAAAATCATTAAACATACCAAACATTACCAATTGAAGCCTGGCGGTTTGGAAGATTACAGGCCGGGTGGTTTATACCGCTTAACGATAGCTCAATCCGTAAAATTTGGGCGAGCGAAATATGGAATTTAATTTTCGCGAGTCATATAGGAGCTTTAACATTGAGTTCCATACTAAAAGCGTTAAGAAAACTTGAAGAAGAAACACCCACCCATGGTGACAGCCAGCCATATCCGGTAGATGTTAAAAAGACGGTTGAAAATGGAGTAATAAAAAAGCAACGGTACTTTAAGTTTTTTTTAATCGTCTTTTCAGCCATTTTTATCATTTCGGTAAGCCTGTTTTTACTATCCAGGCAAACTGCTCCAACAAAAAAAAATGTTCCGAATTCCATTCCGATTGTACGTAAAGGCATACCGGACAGGCCAAAGACGGAGAATGTAAAGATTGCCTCTGTTCCTGATTCAAAATCGCGTAAGCGGCGTGCAAAGCCTTCCAGCGGAATAAAAAAAGCAAAAAACCTGCCCGGTTATAGCAAAATGAAGACCTCTGCCTCAAGAGCGGTGAGGAAAAAAAAACCTTACCGGAGCAACCACACCAAACCAAAGCCCGCAAAATCGTCTCTTCCCTTTAAATCAGCTGCAGGCAGCGGTCTGAAACTTCAAGCAATTGCCTGGAGCAGTGATCCCAAGCAGAGCATTGCGGTGGTGAACGGCCGTATACTTCGTGAAGGAAGCAGTGTCGAAGGCACTTTGATCATCAAAATTGATAAGAATGATGTATCTTTTCAAAAAGGAGGTGAGCAGTGGAGGCAAAAATTCGGACCGCAATAGCCAAGAGCAGTCCTTCGGCCTCTTAGAGCATTCACCTGCGGCGGATGTTAGGCCTAAAGCGTAGTGTGTTTTAAGAGAAGAGATCCTCAAAGGCAGTTCTCATCAAGCAAAGCACTTCTACATCACAAGCTGATTCATTTCAAAAATTGGCAGACATATGGAAAGGACGATAAAACCGACAATCACCCCCATGACAAGGATCATAATCGGTTCCAACATGGTTGTCATTCGCATCACGCTTGCTTCCACCTCGTTTTCAAATACGTCTGCCACTTTATTCAGCATTTCTTCCAACTGGCCGCTTTGCTCTCCCACCTGTATCATCTGAATGGAAAGATGGGGAAAGATATTTTTTGCCGCCAGTGCCGTGGCCAGGGCCTGGCCCTTACCTACTTCTTCGGTAGCTTGTTGAACATTATCTGAAATCAATATATTTTGTGCTGTATTTTTGGCAATCTCTAAGGCAGGGAGCATGGAAACACCGTTTTCAAGAAGCGAACCCAGGGTCCTGGTAAATCTGGCTATGGACAGCTTTTTGGTTAAAAGGCTGAGACCCGGCATAAAAAGCAGGGTTTTATCAAACAGGTAGCGTCCCTTTTTGGTTTTTTTAGCCCGGTGGATGGCCAACACTGCTGCCGATATAATGATAAGAAATCCCCACCAGTAGGATTTAAAACTATTGCTTATGGCGATTAAAAAACGGGTCGGTGCGGGAAGCACCTGGTTCATATCGGCAAAAATAGAAGTGATGCTGGGAACGATATAGACCAACAGGAAGAACAAAACAGCTGATCCGATAAAAAGCATTAAGACCGGATACACAAGTGCGGAAAGAATTTTGCTACGTAACGCCTGCTGCTTTTCAGTAATTTCCGCCAGACGCTCTAAAACAATTTCAAGGGTGCCGGAAGTTTCACCTGCCCGAACCATGTTAATATAAAGGGGGGGGAATATTCCCGGATAAAGTGAAAGGGCTCTTGCAAAGCTGTTTCCTTCAACGATGGAATCCTTTATACGGGCCAAATATTTTTGTAATGCGTGAGATTTGGTGCTTGGAATCAATGCGTCAATAGCGGATACCAGTGGAAATCCTGCACCCACCAGGGTTGAGAGTTGCCTGGTCATCATGGAAACCTCAGATGCTCTGGCACGTCTAAAAGGCCGCCAGGTACGATAGGCTCCGGACTCCTTTTTGGTCGGCGCGTCATCCACCTTCATTACCGAGACAGGAAAAATTCCACCTGAGCGAAGCTTTTGGCGCGCGGCCATCGCGCTGTCCGAATCTATAATACCGGAAGTGGTTTTTCCTTTTTTATCCAAAGCCTTATATTCAAATACGGGCATTTTCTTTAATATCTCATTGGGTTGAAAAAATTGATCTGTTTTTAATAGCATATCAAAAAATTATAAAAAATCAAGTTGTTAACAAAAAGGAATTAGAGGATGGAATCTACAACTAACCAATTAACGGGATCAAATTATTTAACCGTGAAATTTTACTGGTTGTCATAAATACGTTCAGTTTTTAAGGATCACAAAATGCTTTGTTTTTTACAGGATAGAAATGATCTGTCCGGCCGGAAGGTGTCTACCAGGAAAAAATAAGGGGTCAGCACAACCATATACCAGAAAAATGAAATGAGTGTGTTGAGGGCGTCACAGACAGAGTTGTTGGTAACCGGCCAAAAATAGTTGTCGTGGAATCTGAGAAATGGGTAATCTTTGTTTTTTTCAGCGGTGCGGCACAATACATCGAAAAAATAAAACATCTGCCAGGAGTTCTGACGGATATAACGCCCAATGTAAAACCAGGCACGGATGCTTGCAGAAAATCCAAGGTCATACACAAACATCTTGATAGCCGCTTCAAAATAGGGCTTTAACAACAGATATCCGGTTTCACTCTGGCTGGCGTAAATGGCTTTCGCTCTTTGAAAAAATTCCATGCGCCCGGTACTGTACAGCGCCATGAGCATGCCCATCAGTATATACCGGCGATGGAAGCCTTCGGTTTCAAAACGGCGGCCGGAAGTATATAATAGCCCGGGCAGGGTAATCCAGATCCCCCGGATTCTTATTTTCTCGGCCAGTTTCTGGTCCTCCAGGAAATGCTGACTTTCGTCAAAACCACCCAGGCTTTCAAAAAAAGAACGTCTTAATAGAAGTCCTTGATCGCCGTTGGTGGTATTTATTCTGTTGAAATGTGTTTTGCCTTCAGCATATCTGAATGACATGTTGTTGATTTGGGTCGTGCGGATGAATTTAAGGGGGAAATGTCCGGCCACTC
Organism: Thermodesulfobacteriota bacterium; assembly: GCA_034189135.1. Lineage (NCBI taxonomy): Bacteria > Pseudomonadati > Thermodesulfobacteriota > Thermodesulfobacteriota bacterium. The sequence continues at coordinate 111,566 of JAXHVO010000081.1, forward strand.
TGTCATGATCGGCATGAGTAATTGCTGTGCCCCAGTGTTCGAGAGCATTGGCCAACAGAAGTGGGTCTTTGATTCTCGTATCCGCGTGCAAAAAAAGAAGATTGTTCCCGGTAGATTTTCTGAATCCCGCGTTGAGCTGACTGGCCCTCCCGCCAGGTGCCTTCACAATGACGGGCCCAAAGGGACGGCAGCGTTCTATGGTTTCATCCGTAGAGCCGCCGTCAGAAATGATAATTTGCAGGTTCACATTTTTTTGTGCCTTCAGGTCAGCCAGCAAAAGCGGCAGGTAGCCCTGTTCATTCAGGGCGGGGATTATGACCGAAAGGTTAAGGCCCATGGCTTATTGCTTATCCCTGCACGAGGATAGAGGGTTGTTTATAATCCGACAAAAAAGATCACTGCCAACAGCATCAGGAAAAAGACCGACAGAAGAACAGAAATTCCTGCCGGCATAAGATTGACAGTCTCCGGTTTGGCATCCTCATTATACCCCTCAGGGGATATGGCCTCTTTACCGACCGTTTGATTATAAAAATCAATCAGGCTGATCAGAGGTTTTCTGCTGACTGCACCCAGTTTTTCCGGAAGGAACTTTATAAACAGAAAGTCGCATATGTGAGCAATTTTCAGGGAAATACCGGTGATAACAGTTACAACCAATCTGGAGCCTTTGCGGTAAAACCAGTCGGTATCCAGGTTGATTGCTCTTAGTTCGGCAGGATAATACCCTGAAAGGATCAGCAGGGTAAAAGCCAGGGCACCGAACATCAGCAGTTGAAGCTGGCCCACGATGTGTGCACCTGTGTAAGGGACATAATCTACCGGGTTGGGCAAAATATCGTATAAGGGCTGGGGAAATAAGCCGATAAAAACACATAAAAAGGCGGCCATCCCCATGGCAATCATCATGTTCAGCGGAGGTTCTTTGGCCCGGATACCGGAGTCGTGGCCGAAAAAGGTAAAGAAGGGGACTTTGATCCCGGCGTGATGAAATACACCGGCCGAAGCAAATTGCAGGATGAGCCAGACAACGGTCAGTTTATGATGCCCTGCGGCGCTGATGATCATGGATTTGCTGATAAAACCACTGAACATGGGAAAGGCGGAAATAGACGCTGCACCAATCATACAGAACAAACAGGTGATCGGCATGGTTTTGTACAAACCTCCAAGATCGGTGCACCTTATCTTGCCGGTCACATGGAGAACCGCACCTGCGGACATGAACAGCAAGGCTTTGTAAAGGATGTGACAGAACGCATGGGAAACGGTTCCGTTAATGGCCAGTGCGGTTCCTATTCCGACACCGCACATCATAAAGCCGACCTGGTTGATCAGGCTGTAAGCCAGTACCCGGCGTATGTCATTTTCCAAAACCGCATAGAATATGGGTATGGCGGTCATTAAGGCACCCAGCCAGATCAGGAGCTCTGCTCCCGGGAAAATACGCGCCATTACATATACGGCGCTTTTGGTGGTAAAAGCGCTTAAAAAAACCGCTCCTGTGACTGTGGCTTCAGGATAGGCATCCTGCAACCAGGGGTGCAGGGGAGGAATTGCCGCATTGACCGCGATACCCAAAAATATCAGATAGGCTTCAAGCCCTTTAAGCTCCATGTAGGCAAACTCAGTGGTTCCTGTTTTGCTGACATAGATGATGATTCCAGCCAAAAGAAAGAGGCCTCCGACCACGTGAACCAGTATGTATCGAAATGCAGCGGCGTGTGATTTTGCAGTCCGGCGGGCAAGGATTAAAAATGTAGATGCCACGGCCATTATTTCCCAGAAGATATAAAGCGAAAAAAAATCACCGGCAAAGGTGACCCCCAGAGCCCCTCCGGCATATATCAGACCTGCCACATGCTGGACATCATCTTCTACTTTGATTGCAAAAAGGATGGCTATAAACGATATGATGGAGAAAATATAGCCGAATACCAGGCTCAGGCGATCAATGCGGCCAAAAATTAAGTCGTAATCAAGCAGGCGGACCACCCAGTGCTTTCCTTCAGGAATGGACACCAGTATGTAAAATGCAAGCACCGGAAGAAGGAGCATGTAGGCCGACTTGATTTTACCTTTTAAAATCGGGATAAATAAAGCACCGATTATAAATATGGCTGCAGGAGGAATCGAATTAATCATAGTAATTTTCTTTTCTTTTGACTATTTTGCGCAATATTTTTGCGATAAATATTAAAGCCACACAAGAGACAAACCCATAAACGGCAAAAAATTCAGGCGCAGCTTCCCAGGGGAAATCGCCATGTTTATGAACGAAGAAATCAGCAATTAACAGGATGGCAAGGGATGCATAAAAAATATATAAAAGTTTATTCACATTTTCGGGTTTATCGAAAATCTTTAATTCTTTTTTCATTTGACCTTCATCTCCATTATTCGGTTAAGCCGGAAAAATAAAACGTAAACAGTGCTAAAAACTTCTCCAGAAAATAATACCCAGCCATAACACAGCGATTATGATGGCGGCATGAAATATTGTTACATATACCGGAATGGGCTCGTGTGAGAGCTCCATCTTCTCTTCGGGTGCTTTTTCTTCACTCATCGCCTATTCTCCTACCAGTCCTATGGCTGCCATTTTTGCCAACTTTATAAAAAAACCAGGATAAATAAATAGCAGCAAAGATACAAATGCGGTAAATACCGGCGGGGCGATTGCCATCCAAGGGGCTTCCTGGATTTTTACCGGCCCTTGGTCATCACCATCGGTAAAAAAGGCATGATAGGCGATGGGCAGAAAGTAGGCCGCATTTAGCAAAGAACTGGTTAGAATCACAACCAGTATGGGAATCTGGTGACTATCAATGCATCCCAGTGCCAGATACCATTTGCTTAAAAATCCGCCAAAAGGGGGCATGCCGATGACACTTAAAGAGCCGAAAAAGAATGCAGCCATAGTAACCGGCATTTTTTTCCCCAACCCTTTCATTTCGCTGATATTTTTTATTCCGGTATTGACCAGAATCGCTCCGGCACAGAAAAAGAGGGTGATTTTACCAAAGGCGTGCATGACAATGTGAAGCATTCCTCCGGATATGCCTGAGACGCTGATCAAACCTCCGGCCAGAACGATATAAGACAACTGGCCCACCGTGGAGTAAGCCAGTCTGGCCTTTAAGTTATCCTGCTTGAGTGCAAAAAGCGAAGCCACAATAATGGTGATGGAGGCAAAATAGAGCAAAAAGACATCTAAAGAGAGACTGTTAAGCAGGTCTGTTCCAAATATATATAAGCAAACTCGCAATACGGAAAACACGCCGACTTTAACCACCGCAACTGCATGCAGCAATGCGCTGACAGGTGTTGGAGCAACCATGGCAGATGGCAACCATGCATGTATGGGCATGATGGCCGCCTTTCCGATTCCGGCAATAAACAGAAGAAACATCACTGTAAGAACAGTAGTTGAGGCTGCGCCGGTCAATATTCCCTGATTTAAAAAGTCCAGTGTGCCGGTGAGGTGGTAAGTTAATATGACTGCCGGGAGAAAAAAGGCAATGGATCCCCCCATGAGATAGGTCAAATATTTTCTGCCCGAAGCACGCGACTGTGCGTCCTGGTGATGGGTGACCAGAGAATAGGTGGAAAGGGACAGCATTTCGTAAAACAGGTAAAGAGTAAGGAGGTTGGCGGAAAATGCAACCCCCACAGCCGATGAAAGAGCCAAGGCAAAATAGCTGAAATAACGGGTTTGGGAATGCTCTTTCAGAGGTCGCATATACCCGATGGAATAGACGGTGGTTACAATCCACAAAGACGAGGAAACCATGGCGAAAAGAAGACCAAAGGCATCTACTTTAAAAGCAATTCCGACTCCGGGAAGGATTTCAACCAAATGATAGACTATCTTTTGCCCTCCAAGAACCACAGGCAGCATGGAGGCGATAATGGCGAATTTTATAAATGCAATAACGAAAGTCCAGAATTCTCTTAAGTTCGGTTTTTTATGAGAGGCAATAATAAGAATGGGGCAGAAAAATGAAAGTGCGATCGCTACAAAAGGTTTGATAGATGTCACTGTTTCCATAATACAGTTAGGGACTCCGTGAGAAAGTCATCAATAGAGGTCTTGGCAAAACGGCACTTTTCGTAGGTCTCTAAAAATGAATATGCTGGCTAAATGTTTTTAAGTACAGGCACTACAGACAGGATGCCTGTACTGTCTTAGCCGGCGCTGATTTTTTTCCATAGCTGTTCAAGCTGACAGGCCTTCAAAAAATACGGCGTATATAAATCAGGAATCCTTAAATGTCAAAGAAAAACGTATTCTTCCCTCTGTTTTTAAAACGCTGTGGCAGCCACCTTGCAGCTTGACAGGAGCGTTTCGTTTTCCTATGCTGCCGGGAAAAATATCGTTGTAGGCTTGCCACACACCCGGTATTAAACTCAATATCGATTAGCCTGAAAACTGGCCAAATATTATATTCTAAACGGGAAATGATGAAGTGAAAAACTACAAAATTGTTTTTGAAGGTAAAATTGCCGAAGGCCATGGTATGGAAGATGTAAAAAAAAACCTGGCCGCTTTATATCAAGTGGATGTGGGTGAAATCCAGCGTCTCTTTACCGGACGCCCGATCGTGTTAAAAGAGAATCTCGATTATCAAACCGCCATCAACGACAAGGAGACCTTTGAAAAAACGGGTGCGGTTTGCTCGATTATTTCCGGTAAAACAGACGCTGCACCTTCCGCAGCACCCGATGGAGAAGCAAAGCGCAGCACGACCGGCAATAAGCCAGGGCAGCCTCAATCACTGCTTCAGCCCCCGCCTTTAAGAACAAACCGGCGGCGATATACCATTTTTCACCCCCTGTTCATGTCGTTTTATTCAAAGGGTTTTTACCGGGATGTGGCGCAAAACTGGAAAAATTATGCGTTTCTTTATCTGCTATTTCTGCTGGCTTTGTGTTCGGTGGTGAAAACAGTTAAAATTCATTATGATTTGGCTGATTTTATAACCACACATGCCCCGGCATTTATCAGCCAAATCCCTGCGGTAACCTTTTCAAATGGCAAGGCATCCACAGACCAGGACAAAACCTATGTGATCAAAGATCCTAAAAGTGGCCAAGACCTCATTATTGTTGATACCACCGGTCAGGTCAATTCTCTGAATGACACAAACGCAGTCATGCTTCTCACCGAAACAAAGCTTATCGTTAAAAAAAGTGACAGAGAAACCCAGGTGTTTGCCCTGTCAGACATTGAAGATTTCAGGCTTGATCAGGATGTGGTCTACGGCTGGCTTGGAATTGTGCAAAAATGGCTGGCTGTGGTATTTTTTCCTTTTCTGGTGTTGGGTTCGTTTTTGTACCGGCTGGTTCAGGTCTTGATTTATGGGATAATCGGAATGCTGTTTGCAAGTATCCTTAAAACGGATATTGAATTTCAATCCCTGATCAGTATCAGCATCATGGCCATTACTCCGGTGGTTATGATAGATGTTTTTATGGGGCCGCCCGGCATATCAGCTGTGTTATGGAAGCTGGTGTGTTTTTTAATTGCCATGGGATATCTTTTTTGGGGTATCAAGGCCAATTCAGCACCCCGCGATCAATCAAATATTTTTTTAGAGCAGTGACAATATTTTCATCGAACGTGGTGCCGATGTCCTTTTCAATAATAGCAAATGCGAGTTCGGGTGAAAGGGCTTTGTGATAGTATCTTTTGGCGGTTAACGCCTCGAAAACATCTGCAACCGCGATGATTTTTGACATAAAGGGAATGTCTTGGGATTTAAGACCGTAATATCCCGATCCATCCAGTCGCTCGTGATGGCAGGAGGCAATTTTTGCCACACTGCGATATTTTCGCGTAAAATACATTTTGTCTAAAATTTTTCGTGTGATCGCCACATGCTGTTTTACCTGTTCGTATTCCAGATGGGATAATTTGCCCTGTTTTTTTAAAATATGGTCATCAATACCTATCTTGCCGTAATCATGCAGCAGGGCCGCCACGCTGAGAATATCAATTTCTGTTTCCTTAAACCCCAGCTCGCCGGCGATTCCCACAGCATACTGGGTTACTTTTTGCGAATGCCCTGCGGTCAGAGGGTCTCTTGCATCAATGGAGGCAGCCATCACTTCTAAAATGCTTTTGAATTGTCTGTGCTGCTGCTGAAAAAGTATGGCGTTTTCTAATGATATGGCCACACTGGAAGAAAGAGCCATCAAATGATCTTCATCAGAGTCGGAAAAGTTGGTATCTTTCTTATTTATTGCCTGGATGACTCCGAGCACCTCACCGGCCTGATTTTTTACCGGTACGCACAGAATGCATCGTGTCCGGTAACCGGTTTTTTCATCCGTGCTTCTGTCAAAACGAGGGTCTGCATAGGCATCATCTATGTTCAGCGTTTGGCCGGTAATGGCAACCAGGCCTGCGATGCCCAGGTTCAAGTGTAAACGAATATCTTTCCCTTCATGTCCTATGGTTGCGATCGAATAAAGCTCCCCTTTATCATTATTAATGAGAAAAACAGATCCACGTTCGCACCGCGTTGATTCACAAAGTTCATCAATAAGTGCTTTTGCTTTGTCTCTGTCCGGTGTAATGGTGAAGTCGGTTTCATTAAGTGCTGAAATTTTTTTTTGTACTCGCTTTTCGTCTTCTACGGTAAAAAAACCGGCCTTTTTATTGAGAAGCTCCATGGCACCGATGATGCGGCTGTTTTTAAAATAAAGGGGAGCGGCGATGATGCTTTCTGTTTTAAAGCCTGTAATTTCATCTACATCCGGGTTGAATCTCGGGTCTTCGTACGCATTTGCCACATTAACCAGCCGTTTGGTTAAAACACACAGGCCGACAATACCCATTCTCAGCTTGATGCGAATTTTATCAACTTCCAGATCTTCGGCAAATTTTGTCCAAAGCTCCATGCGATCAAAGTCGAGCAGAAACAAGGTACTTCGATCTGCATTAAGGAATTGGGAAATTTCGGTAATAATAAGAGGCAGGAGTTGGTTGAAGCTTCTTTCTATGCCGATTTTCTTTTCTATATCAATAAATTTTCTTAAATGCTCATTTTCGGCTTGAAGTTCACCAACTGCTTTGATTAATTCAGCAATATCTCTGGAGGACTTATTTTTCATTTTGGCCCTCTTATGATGAGACCTTTGCAAAACGGCACTTTAGTGGAGCTTCAACGCTATCTTCAAAATATTTTACATACAGATGCCTGTCCCGCTATATCATAGCGGAGCGGTTGATCCGTCTGACTGAGGCGGATCGTCTTCCTTGAATCTGAACATAAATTTCCATTTTCAAAGGTCTCATGTTAATAATGGTGGTTTCAGACTATGGTGTAGCCGGGGCCCTCTCCTCCTTCAGGGCAAGTCCAGATGATATTTTTATACGGGTCCTTGATGTCACAGGTTTTGCAGTGAAAACAATTGGACGGATTCAACTTAAGCCGTCTTTTTGATGTATTTTCGTCAAGTTCTATCTCATATACATTGCCTGGGCAAAATCTTGTGCACGGACACCGGTAGGTGTTATAGCACTCATTGACGCACAAATCGGTGTCGCGAACAATAATATGGCAAGGTTCATCTTCCCGATGCATGGTTTTGGATAAATAAACGCCGGTCAGCTTATCCACGTATAGAACACCGTCATAAGTTTTTTTATCAGTCTTTGATTCAATCTCCTGCTCAGCTTTTACCGGCTTTAGGGTCTGGCAATCTTCCTCAAGGGGCATTCTGTCAAAAATGCCTCGTCCTTTGGTAACGTATTGAGCACCAAGGTGAAAAAATTTCATCAGGCCTTTTTTAGCTAACGCCTGGGAGTAGTTTCTTCCTTCATAAATTTCTTTCTTCAGCCAGCTTTTTTCAAACAGCTCCTGGTAATACCCAAGGGTTTCCTTAGACAGGCTGTCCTTTTCAAAAGCATGGACAATGGCTTCGGCTGCCAGCATACCGGATTTCATGGACACATGAATGCCTTTTAAAGCGGGCGTATTGTGCATTGCTGCACCTGCACCGATGAAAAGAGCGCCATTTACGGCCAGTTCGGGTATTGAAAAGTAACCGCCGGTGGGAACCGTCCTGGCACTTTGTTCAATGACCTTCCCACCGCTGATTATTTTGGCCACAAACGGGTGTTTTTTAAATTCGATAAAAAGCTCAAACGGATCGAGCCCGGGATCTTCATAGCAAAGTGCAGTGAGATATCCTATTGAAATTTTGCCCTCCTTCATTTCATAGATAAAACCGCCTCCGGGAGTACCCAGACCTAGGGGATAACCGAAAGCATGTATATCGTTCCCTTTGCTGGTGGCAAAATAGTTATCTTCCGAAAGCTGAATCACCTCTTTGATACCGGTTTCATACACCTGAGGCATTTTTCCTGAAGCAATTTGAAGCTTTTCTTCAACATCCTTTATCAAGCTTCCCCTTGCCCCTTCCCCGAATACAGTCACCTTTGCCATAAGGTCGATTCCGGGTTCGAAGTTTTCTTTGGGTTTGCCGTCCTTTCCCAGGCCTTTGTCTCCTGTTCGGATGCCGATAATTGTTTTTCCATCATCGGCGTAAAGAACTTCTTTTCCGTCAAAACCGGGAAAAATATTTACCCCGAGATCTTCGGCAATTCCTCCCAGCCATCTGGTAAATTTTGAAAGACTTATAATATAAAAACCCTTGTTATGAAGATACCTGGGCTTTAAGGGGAGTTTATTGGCCTTATTTTTGGTGAGAAAATAAAACTCATCATCCCTGACAGTGGTTTCAATTGGACAGGCTTTTTCCTTATAATCAGCCATAAGCTCTTTTAAAGCAATCGGGTTCAATACGGCACCGCTTACGGCATGGGATCCGATTTCCGCCCCTTTTTCAATCAAGGCCACTTCAAGAGAAATATTTTTCTCTTTGGCAAGCTGCATGAGTTTTATCGCGCCCGCAAGGCTGGCGGGGCCACCACCAACAAAAAGGACATCAAAATCAATAGTTTCACGTTCTGGACTCATTTTTTCTCCTTTCTAGTTTGATTACAAAATCGTGTATCACGACCAATCATTTTTGTAAATTGTTTAAGCAAAAATATGAAGGAGAGTGAACTTATATTCAGTTTAAACGATGAAAACTCGCACCCCACATATTTCAAAGCAGCTGTGATAAAAACAACTCGCGAGAAAATTATATGCGGCTATAATATATCTGTGGAAAAAATACAATTGCAATAAATCGGTTTAAGGATGGAGCTTGAAGGTGTTTTTCCCAAGACGATATCTTTATCAGTGGGTGGATGCATCGATTCGGATCGATAGTTATGGTTTGACGCACAGATTATCTTTTCACCTGTTTGCGCAAAATCAGGGAATATGGCAGGGTAACCGCATTTGGAAATCATCCTGCCAGGACCTTGAATAAGTAATCGTTATCCCATCCGGCCCTGAGCCGTCTGGATTTAATGCTTTTTTTAAGTGAGGTTTCCCTTTTTATCATG